>CACBNQ010000001.1 GCA_902540655.1 uncultured Alphaproteobacteria bacterium
GTTTAAATTTTTTTAAGAGGTCAACCCTAAAATAACGCTGGAGTATAACACAGCGTCAATTAATCATATAACGTAACGTCAACTACATACCACGCATAAAAAAACCCCCATTCTGGCCAAAAAAAAAAAGAGTAAATCGTGATAAATCTCATTAAGATAGAGCCAATTCGATTCGGGGAGATTAAAAGATGACCAAGGTAAACAATGATGGAGCACTTACAAAGCTAAGCTTTGAAGAGGTATCTGACAAAATAGGGCAAGTAGTAGGAAAATCAGAGTGGTATTCTATCGACCAAGACATGATTAACAGCTTTGCTGACCTAACTAAAGATCATTTCTTTATTCACGTCGATCCTGAAAGAGTAAAGAGAGAAACACCTTTAAATTCGACAATAGCGCATGGGTTTTTGTCCGTGTCGCTACTTTCAGCAATGTCCTATGATTGTGTCCCGGGGATAGAAGGAGCACACTTTGGTCTCAACTATGGATTTAATAAGCTACGATTTGTGTCGCCTGTACCAGTAAACTCAAGAGTAAGGGGGCATTTTACGTTAAAGGATATAGAGAAGAAAGATACCGGGGAAATAACAATGATTTACGATGTTATTGTAGAACTTGAAGATCAAGAAAAACCTGCTCTGGCTGCAGAGTGGGTCACAAAAGCCTTTGTTAAGCCATAAAAGTCTTAAGTTTAAAGATTGTACGAAAAAATTTGTGTGATAAGATTAAACACATATAACACAAGAGATTTCATTTAATTATCGGAGAAAAGAAATGCGAGAAGCCGTAATAGTATCAACTGCGAGAACACCTATAGGAAAAGCTTACCGGGGAGCTTTTAACGACACATCCGCCCAAGAGTTGGCCGGACATGCAATTGAAAAAGCAGTTGAAAGGGCTGGAATAGAGACTGGTGAGGTAGGTGATGTCATTATGGGAGCTGCCTTACAGCAAGGATCAAGTGGGGGTAATATTGCACGACAAGCGGCCATACGAGCTGGGTTGCCCGTTACAGTTCCCGGAATGTCTATAGATCGTCAATGTGCAAGCGGAATGATGGCAATTGCGACAGCAGCGAAACAAATTATTAACGACGGCATGGATATCACGGTGGGTGGAGGAGTAGAATCCATAAGCCTTGTTCAAAACGATAAAATGAATGGATACAGAGCATATGATCCATGGTTTAAAGATCACCAACCAGATATGTATATGACTATGATCGAAACTGCAGAGACTGTTGCCTCTAGATATAATGTTAGTCGAGAGTATCAGGATGAATATTCTCTTCAATCTCAACAGAGAACCGCATCTGGGCAACAAAGAGGAGCATTCGATGATGAAATTGTGCCCCTCAAAACGATCATGAAAGTTCAAGATAAAGAAACAGGTGAAATAAGTGATAAAGAAGTAACCCTCGAGAAAGATGAAGGAAATAGACCAAGCACAAACATCGAAGGGCTGTCTTCGTTGTCACCAGTCTTTAAAAATGGACTGAATATCTCTGAAGGTGGGTACATAACTGCAGGCAATGCAAGTCAGCTGTCGGATGGCGCATCTGCATCTGTACTAATGGAAGCCAAAATTGCAGAAAAGAAAGGGTTAGAGCCCTTAGGGCGATATGTAGGGATGATGGCAGCTGGTTGCGCTCCTGATGAAATGGGTATTGGGCCTGTTTTTGCTGTTCCAAAACTACTTGAAAAACATAATTTAAAAATGGATGATATTGATCTTTGGGAGTTGAATGAAGCCTTCGCTGTACAAGTTCTGTATTGTAAAGACAAGCTAGGTATTCCAGATGAAAATCTAAACGTAAATGGAGGGGCAATCTCTATCGGCCATCCTTATGGAATGTCTGGAGCTCGTATGGTTGGTCATGCGCTAATTGAAGGAAAGCGAAGAGGTGCGAAATATGTCGTATGCACCATGTGCATTGGAGGAGGAATGGGAGGCGCGGGCCTTTTTGAGGTTCTATGATGAATTTACATAGTATCACAAATATTCCGGCAGTATTGAGCGCGGGAAAGCTTCCAGTGGTAGCAGCCCCACTATTTATTATATCAGTACCGGATTTGGTAATTGCACAGTGTAAAGCTGGAGTTATTGGTAGCTTCCCAGCCTTAAATGCCCGCGAAAAAGAGGGTGAACCCATCGAGCTAGAGAGATGGCTCAAACGTATAACAGAGGAACTTGATCGACATAACCAAGGAAATCCAGATAATCCTGCGGCCCCTTTTGCCGTAAATCAAATAGTGCATAGATCAAATCCACGATTGATGCGAGATATTGAGATTTGTGTGAAATGGAATGTACCTGTTTGGATTACTTCACTTGGAGCTCGACCAGAAGTTAATGAAGCGGCTCATTCATGCGGTGGCATTGTTTTACATGATATTATCAATAATACTTTCGCTAGAAAAGCTATCGAAAAGGGAGCCGATGGGCTTATAGCAGTAGCAGCCGGTGCCGGCGGACATGCTGGACCTCAATCACCCTTTGCTCTTATTCAAGAAATCAGAGAATGGTTCAAAGGGCCATTATTGCTTTCAGGCTCCATTGCAACAGGACGAGCTTTGCTTGCTTCACTAATGATGGGAGCAGACATGGGATACATCGGTTCACCATTCATTGCAACAAAAGAGGCAAATGCCACTGATGCATATAAAAATATGATTGTCGATTCCTCTGCCGAAGATATACTTCTTTCATCACTATTTACTGGAGTTTCTGGAAATTACTTAAAACCATCCGTTATCAATGCTGGCATGGACCCAGACAACCTTCAGGAGGGATCGGTCAAAGATATGAACTTTGACCCTTCATCTGAAAAGCCAAAGGCGTGGTCACAAATTTTTGGATGTGGGCAAGGCATTGCGTCAATTAAAGCAATTGAAACTGTTTCGGAGTTTGTTCATAATTTAGATTCGGAATTCAAGGCAGCTGTTTCAGAGTTTAAATTAAAATTTAGTTAGTTAGGAGAAAGACATGGATTTAGGCGTTACCGACAAAGTAAAACCGTTAATTGATAAAGTAAGGCAGATGGTTTCAGATGACATAGAGCCACTCGACCAAGAGTTTCACGAAGAAGTTGGGAAGCATCCGTCCGGGAGCAGATGGCAGTTTACCGAACGCCAAATGGAAATATTAACCCATCTGA
Source organism: uncultured Alphaproteobacteria bacterium (assembly GCA_902540655.1). Lineage (GTDB taxonomy): Bacteria > Pseudomonadota > Alphaproteobacteria > Rhodobacterales > Rhodobacteraceae > CACIJG01. The sequence continues at coordinate 3,158 of CACBNQ010000001.1, forward strand.
AGTCTCTTGCTAAAGAAAGAGGCCTCTGGAACTTCTGGCTTACAGATTCAGAGAAAGGCTACGGTTTATCAACCGTTGAGTATGCTTATCTCGCGGAAGAGATGGGAAAAGTTGGCATCGCAGCTGAAGTATTTAACTGCAGCGCACCAGACACAGGAAATATGGAAGTAATTGAGCGCTATGGCAATGAAAACCACAAAAAGAAATGGTTAGCAAAGTTACTAGAAGGAGAGATCCGGTCTGCTTATTTAATGACGGAGCCTGACGTTGCTTCTTCAGACGCTACAAATATATCGCTTGAAGCAAAAAAAGACGGAGATTATTGGGTATTGAATGGTCAAAAATGGTGGTCTTCTGGTGTCGGTGATCCTAGGTGCAAAGTTTTTATTGTTATGGCGCTAACGGACCCAGATGCTGCAAAGCATTCGAGGCATTCAATGTTTTTTGTAGACGCCGACTCTGAAGGATTCGAAGTTCTCAGATATATGAATGTCTTCGGTGCAGACGACGCTCCACATGGGCACGGCCACTGTAAATTCACAAATGTGAAAGTTCCCGCTGAAAATCTTATTCTTGGAGAGGGTCGTGGTTTCGAGGTGTCACAAGGAAGGTTAGGACCTGGAAGAATTCATCACTGTATGAGAGCTATTGGGCAAGCAGAGAAAGCGCTTGAGTTGATGATAAGGCGCTCTAAAACACGAACAGCCTTCGGAAAGGAATTAACAGAACTCGGAGCAAACTACGATATTATTGCTAACTGTCGTATGGAAATAGAGCAGAGCCGGTTACTTTGCTTGAAAGCCGCTTGGATGATGGATACTGCAGGTGTGAAAGCAGCACAACCATGGATTAGTCAGATAAAAGTTGTAGCACCTCTTATGGCATTAAAGGTTATCGATGAGGCAATACAAATGCACGGTGGAATGGGGATCAGTCAAGACACGCCTCTTGCTCATATGTGGACACACGTGAGGACATTACGACTTGCTGATGGCCCAGATGCCGTTCACAGAAGACAGGTCGCTAGAGCTGAACTAAGACGATACTCAAACTAAAAGTTTAAATCTTTATGAGTGAGCTAATTCTAATTAGACATGCTCAGGCATCTTTTGGTCATGAAAATTACGATAACTTATCCGATTTAGGTCATGACCAAGCAGCTCTTTTAGGTTCCTTGTTCGACAAACTAAATATAGCGCCTGACAGAGTTGTTATAGGGACCCAAAAGAGGCATCAGCAAACACTGGAAAACTTTAATTTGCAATGCCAAGTTGATAAGCACCCTGGCTGGAACGAATATGACTTTAGAGACTTATTATTAGCAGAGTTTGGCCCTAATATCCCGGAAGAGATTTTTACTGACAGAAAGACCCACTTTAAAACTCTTCGATCAACTGTAACCAACTGGATGAATGCAAAACTACCAAATGCGACTGAAAGCTGGGAAGACTTTGTTTCGAGAATTAGTAGTGCGCTCGAGTTTAGTTGTGATCTTGACTGTAAACAAGTTGTTGTTGTCACATCAGGAGGACCAATAAGTAGAGTGGTAGCAACAACCCTCAATGCTCCTAAAGAAGAAATGATGACATTAAACTTACAAATAAAAAATACATCAATTTCAAAATTCATTTACACTCCCAAAGCCTTTTACCTACACAGCTTTAACTACGCACCGCAATTCGATGGAGACAACGCTCATTTGCTGACCTATAGTTAGGAAGATGTCTAAAGATCCATTAAACAAAGAAGAACTTCTCCCCTATTTAGCAAACAACATTGACGGGTTTTCACATTTAAAGAATGTTAAAAAATTCTCTATTGGCCAATCGAACCCAACCTTTTTACTGGAGACAGATAAGGCTAGCTATGTTATTAGGCGAAAACCAGATGGGCCCTTATTAAAATCAGCACACGCCATAGACCGAGAATATAGAGTGCAAAAGGCTTTATATGATACACCCGTACCCGTAGCGAAAATGCTTCATTATTGTGATGATCAATCCATTCTAGGAGTTGATTTTTATATAATGGAATTCGTTGATGGAGTAGTTTATGAAGACCCTGCTTTACCAAGTCTAGCTAATGACGATAGAGCAAAGGTTTTTAGCGAAATAAATAGAGGATTGTCTTCGTTACACGAAGTAAATATCGATGCGTTGGGTTTAACAGATTTTGGTGCGGACGGAAACTACTATGAAAGGCAGATAAGCAGGTGGGCAAAACAATATTTGTCATCGGAAACAGAGAAAATTAGTGAAATGAACGAAATGATGGAAGAGCTTCCAAAAAGGATACCTATGGATAACTCGCCTCGTTCACTAGTTCATGGTGATTTTCGACTTGATAATATGATATTTGATAAAAATGAGGCAAAACTACTGGCAATCATAGACTGGGAGATTTGTACAACTGGACATCCCATTGCTGACCTCGCATCTTTAATCATGCAGTGGGAACAAACTGCTGGAAAAATTAGTAGGGGACTAAGAGGTGTTGAAAGAGAACCTCTCGGAATACCAAGCGACGAAGATTTTATTAAAGAATATTGCGAGTTAAGAAACATCGAATACATAAAAGATTTTAATTTTTATCTCGCGTTCTGTTTTTTTCGAATGGCATGTGTTATACAGGGTGTAAAAAAGAGGGCTTTGTCTGGAATTGCCGCTAACCCTGAGCGCTCAAATCGTGAAACATTATCTGTTCCAAAGCTAGCTAAGCGTGCGTATGAACTAATGAAGGCACTATGAAGGAAAAAATAGAAAAGCTTCTTGATATTGAGACTTTGGACCGCAATCTTTTTCGAGGAAAAGGTGAAGGTGGCGAGGTCGCATCAAGAGTATTTGGCGGGCATGTTATTGCACAGGCACTAGCGGCGGCCTACAAAACCCTTGAGGAAAGGCTTTGCCATTCTCTTCATGCTTACTTTATAAGACCTGGAGACCCATCAACACCCATTATTTACGAGGTTGACAGAGCACGAGATGGTGGAAGCTTCACAACGAGGAGAGTGGTTGCTATTCAAAATGGCAAACAAATATTCAATATGGCTGCGTCATTTCATATTGAAGAAGAGGGTTGGTCTCATCAACATAAAATGAAAGAAGTAAAAGGGCCTTCGGGAGTTCTTAATAGAAATGAACAGAGAAAACTAATTGCGGATAAAGTTCCTGAGAAAAGGCGTGCAAATTTTTTAAACCCCAAACCGATTGAAATAAGAGATGTTGATCCACCCGATTTATTTAACCCTGAACCAGCTTCAGACAAAAACTTTTTGTGGTTTAAAGTGGATGGGACCCTAGATACAAAAGACCAGTGGGTACATCATTGCTTTCTTGCATACGCCTCTGACGTATCACTGTTGGGCTCCGGTAATCGTCCTCACGGTGTTTCAGCTTATTCGGGAGACGTTATGCTAGCGAGTTTGGATCATGCAATGTGGTTTCATGAAAAAATAGATTTTAATAATTGGTACTTATATGAAATGGATAGTCCATTCTCTGGAGCTGCAAGAAGCCTAAATAGAGGAAAAGTTTTTTCACAGGATGGAACTCTCGTTGCCAGTGTAGCTCAAGAAGGACTTATGCGACCTTTAAAACGAAAGCCTAATACCTAAATCTATCATTTAATTTCGCCATGCCAGCAAGCCATCCGTCATAATCGGACGTCTTATATTGAATATATTTTTCAACTACAGGGTGTGGCAGTACTAAGAAACGCTCTTCATTAATAGTTTTAACACACTCCTCGGCGACATCATCGGGTTCAAGCATTCCATCTTTCATAGCGACAGCAAGCTCTGGATCTAATCCATCAGTCATTGCAGTTCGTACCCCCTGGGGACACAACATAGAAATCTTTATCCCCTTTTTCGCGTATGAAAAAGCAAGCCACTCTCCTAAACCAATTGCAGCATGTTTGGTAGTTGAATAGGAGGCATCACCAACTTGTGACAAAAGACCAGCAGCGGATGCCGTATTTAGCAAGTATCCCTCTCCTCGTTTCTCCATTAAAGGGACCAAGTGCCTGGCTGCCCATACATGTGACATTAGATTAATTTCCCAAATTTTTTGCCAATCATCATTCGGAACCTCGATCCCGCCTAGATGACCAATGCCTGCATTTGAACAAAAAATTGATATTGGACCAATTTCTCTTTCTGTTGTTCTTATAACTTTTGCAATATCCCCTTCTCGACTAACATCACATTTCATCGCAGTGCCACCATATTCCTTTGCTACCTTGCTTATTCCGTCCATATTTACATCTGCACTCACAACATGCTTTGCGCCATGTTTATAAAAGATTTTGACAAGAGATCTACCTATTCCACTGGCTGCTCCAGTTACCACGATTACTCTATCTTTAATATCCATATCTTTCTCCCTTTTATTAACGCCACATATAGCCACCGCCACATACAGTCATCGCCTGACCTGTGATATAACTACTCGCATTAGATGCCAGAAATACCGCAAGCCCTTGTAGATCCTCCGGTTCTCCTAAACGACCGAGCGGTATTTTAGAAATGGCTTCCTTAGCCTTAGTATCATCGTCCCATAATGCCTTGGCAAAATCCGTTTTAATTATTGCAGGACATATTGCATTGACTCTAATATTATTAGGCCCATATTCTGCAGCTAAATTTCTAACTAGCCCTATAACAGCTAACTTTGAAATTGCATAGGTGCCAAGATGTAAAGAAGGCTCAAACGCCCCAACGCTTGAGGTAATCATAATTGAACCCCCTCCCCTTGAAATCATATCTGTTGCAACCATTTGGCACAGCCAATGATTTGATTTTACGTTCGTTGCCATTGTTTTGTCATATGCTTCATCGGATATATCTGACATAGGTCCGTAGTGTGGATTAACTCCAGCGTTTCCTATTAAGACATCTATCTTACCAATGACCTTATTGGTCTCTTGAACGAGCTGGTTCAGATCTTCTTTACGCCCAGCATTAGCAGCTATAGGCACAATATTTTGACCTCCAACTTTCTTATTTATTTCATTAGCTGTTTCCTCCAACTGATCTTGCTTCCGGCTTGATATCACAACATTTGCTCCATGTTCAGCTAAGGCTAAGGCCATAGCTTTACCCATACCCTTTGAAGCTCCTGTAACTAAGCAGTTTTTTCCTTCAAGACTAAACAGTGTAGACATAAAAATTCCTTTCTTTAAACACGATTACTTATTCTTCCATTGGGGAGCGCGCTTTTCAACAAATGCAGACACTCCCTCTTTGTGATCCTCTGTTTGCCTCAATAAGTCTATTAGCTCATAACTTTTTTCAAGCGCAGATGACATTTCTTCTAACTGATCCATGTGGTTTAAAGCTTCCAGAGAATACTTTATAGACGATGGACAATTGCCAGCTATTACATTAGCCTTTTCAATTGCTTTATCTAATAATTCTGACTGAGAAAAAACCTCGTTTACGATACCGAGCTTCAGTGCTTCTTTAGCATCCACACTGCGCCCTGTTAGTATCATTTCGAGTGCCGCCTTTTTGCCTATTTGTCTACTAAGTCGTTGAACCCCACCAGCCGCTGCGAAAAAACCTACTTTTACTTCAGGAAGGGCAAATTTAGCGTTCTCTGACGCCAATATAATATCACACGAGAGAGCTGTTTCCATTCCACCACCCATAGCAAACCCATTTACAGCTGCAATGATAGGTTTGGTACGATCAAATCTATTTGTCAGCCCCGCAAACCCACTTTTCGGTTGCTGAACTTTATATTTTCCTGGTTGCGCTGAGTATTTCAGATCATTTCCAGCAGAAAAAGCTTTGTCCCCAGCTCCAGTCAAAACAGCAACCCATTGCTCACTGTCTTCAAGAAACTCATTCCAGACTTGATTCAGTTCTAAGCTTAGTGGAGGATGGACGGCATTATACACCTCTGGTCTATTTATTGTTACTATTGAGATGTGGTCTTTTTTCTCAACTTTTACAAATTCATACTCCATTTAAGCACCTCCTATACTCTGATTTTTTGATCTTGTTTATCAAAAATGTTTTCATTCTTTTTGACCATGCCTTTTAGCATTTCAGATATGTTAATCTCCAAGCCACTATCTTCCATTTTCTTAAGGCCTTCCAAAATTTGAGCACTACCAATTTTGTTTGCCCAAAACAATAGACCTCCTTTATCTCTTGGAAATCCATAGCCATTCAGCCATACCACATCAACATCAGAGGGTCTTTGTGCCATTCCTTCTTCTAAAATTAATAGTGCTTCATTTACCATTGGGAAAATACACAGCTCAATTATCTCAGCACTTTCCATATTTTGTGCTCTTTCTTTTCCGGTAATATCTTTTATCAACTCTTCGGTAATTTTGGATATTCTGGGAACTCTGTTCTCATCATAATCATAATACCCAGCACTGGTTTTCTGACCTCTTCTGTCCAATTCACATAGCGCATCTCTGATAGGATTTGTTGTCTTTTCTCCTTTTTTCCAACCTATGTCTAACCCTGCCAAGTCAGACATTTGGAAAGGTCCCATTTTAAAACCAAATTCGTTTAACGCCTTATCAATATCCCAGGGCATTAAGCCATTATAAACCATATTTAAAGCTTGTTTTTGACGAGCAAATAAAATTCTATTACCAACAAATCCGGGGCAAACGCCTACAATTGTTGGTATTTTATTAATTTTCTTTACCAATGATAGACAAGTTGCTACAACGACATCACTGGTAAACTTAGCGCGTACAATTTCCACAAGTTTCATTACATTTGCTGGTGAAAAAAAATGAAGTCCAATTACGTCATCCGGTCTAAGTGTAGCCAAAGCAATTTTATTTATATCTAACGCTGATGTGTTTGTTGCCAAGATTGAGAAGGGCTTGCCAATTTTATCCAGCTCTTTAAATATGTTTTTTTTTAAATCTAAATCCTCATAAACAGCCTCAATAATCAAATCACAGTGCCCTAAATCAGTTAATTGTGTTGATGAGGAAATCAGTTTTAAGCGATCAGTTACCTGTTCGTTTGAAATTTTACCTCTGTTAACTGATCTTTCATAATTATTGCTTATGTTACGTATCCCGTTGTCAAGTTTATCTTGGCTTGTTTCAACAATATGAGCTGGAATTCCCACATTTGCGAAATTCATGGCTATACCACCACCCATCGTACCAGCTCCTATTATTCCGACACTATTAATTTCCCTTTTAGGCAAACTTTCCGGCAACCCTTTAATATCCAGAACTTTTTTCTCTGCTTCCAAAATATAGTTCTGTTCATCCATCTTCATCACTCCAACTATTATTCAGACACATTTCTTTGATCTTTATCCTATCAAACTTATCGGTTGCACCCCTTGGTAGAGATCGATTTACCCACCAATAATGAACAGGTATCTTGAAATGTGCTAATTTATCTTTCAGAAAAGAAGATATTTCCTCATTTTTATCTTTCGTATCTCCAGACATATTTATACAAGCTCCTACTTCTTCCCCAAATCTTTTTTCAGGAACAGAAAAAACAACAGACTCAATAACACCAGGGAACTTCTGGAGAGCTCCCTCTACTTCTAAACATGAGATGTTTTCTCCACCTCTAATTATTATATTCTTCTTTCGATCAAGTATTGTTACAAGTCCTTCATTATCTAAAATTCCTAAGTCCCCAGTATGCATCCACCCATCCTTTAAGACAGCATCTGTTTCCTTTTCCTTATTAAAATAGCACCTCATATTTGCTGGGCTTTTTAGACAGATCTCACCTAGTTGTCCATTTGGCAATTGAACATCATTATCATCTACTATTTTAATTTCTTGCAGTGGAGGGTACAGTCTTCCGGCTAACTCTGGCTTTTCAACATACTCATCACCAGATATACCTAACCCTAAAGCATTTGTTTCAGTCATTCCATATCCAGAGGCAATATCTGCAAGTGGCAGAGTCTGTTTTTCAACACCAACCTGGGCAGCTGGTCTTTTAGCTCCACCTGCACCTAGAAATTCAATCGTATCCAAAGACGCATTTTGGTCTCTTGACAGTTGGACAAGGTCTGCTACTACAGTCGGTACAGCGGTTATTCTAGTAATTACCTCGTCACGAATGATATCGATAGCTTTCGCGGGATCCCATTTATACATCAAAACAATCTTGGATCCTCTTGCTATAGAATAGAAAAAATTTGGGTGAGATCCATTAACATGAAACATTGGTGATAAAAGTAGAACACTCGAAGCTCTTCTTCTCGCAAGCTTTTCAGGATCAGCCAAAAGACCTCCAACTCTTTCAGCCATTAGCCATGAAAAAGTTGCTGTAATGGCACCTCTGTGGGTTAAAACAACCCCTTTTGGATGTCCTGTAGAACCTGATGTGTACATAATAGCAAAATCGTCATCTGGCATTAAGTCCACATCAACTAGGTCAACTCGTTCAAAATTATTAAGAATGTCGTCATACTTTTCAATCTCAGGATCATCTAGACATCTGACGGAATATAATTTGATACTTTTCTTTTTCGCAAAGGGTTTTATTGTTGCTAAACGCTCTTTATCAGCAAAACAAACCTTTGCTGTGCTATCATCAAACCCATATTCCATTTCGTCTGTTGTCCACCAGGCGTTTACAAAGACAACGATACCCCCAATAGAGGCCACTGCCATTAATATGGTTAAATACTCGGGGTAATTGCGCATCGCAATTGCCACTTTGTCACCTTTTTTGATGCCTACCTCTTTTTGCAGGAAGGAACTAAGCTTACTAACATGATTACAAAAATCCAAATACGATATTTTTTCTTTTTCATAGACGATAAACTCTTCCCACTCTCTTACTTTCTTTCCATACTCAAGTAATTCTTTTAAGTCTGGCGGCACCCTATTAAATGCTTTGTAAGTCGTTCCCCTTATCTCAACATTTTCAGTTTGAAACAATTCATCAGTATTCAGAATTTGTTGTACAGCTTGATTAAAGTCCATCCCTCTCCCTTTACTTATGGATCAGGAAAAACTCTGACCATGCTTTTACCAAAGTTTTTACCGTTTAAAAGGTTAACCAAAGCTTCAGGTGCTCTTTCCAATCCTTCGGCGATATCTTCAACAACTTTAATTTTCCCATTGTCTAATAAAGTTTTCATATGATTAATAGCCTCTAAGTGCTTTTTCTGGAAATCCATTACAATAAAGCCTTCCATCTTTAGTCGCTTTGTAATGATAAAACCGGGAACATTTCTTGGTCCTACAGGAGAAGAGCTTTCATACTGACTTATAGCCCCACAGCAAACAATCCGTCCCCTATTTTGCATTCTTACTAGAACAGCTTCTAAGATATGTCCTCCTACATTGTCAAAATACAAACTTATTCCCTCCGGGCAGTGTTTTTTAAGGTCTTTTAGTAAGTTACCAGTTTTATAATTTATGCACCCATCAAAGCCCAAACTATCGACAACCTCTTTACATTTGTTGTCATTTCCGGCGATACCTATAACTTTACATCCCATTGCCTTAGCTAATTGTCCTGCGTATATACCAACCGATCCAGCAGCAGCCGAGATTACAACAGTATCACTAGCTTCCAATCTCCCCACATCAAATAAGCCATGATATGCGGTAAGACCCGCTATACCGAAAATAGATAGTAAATATGAAAGCGGGACGTTTTGAATACACTTATTAACATCCTTTGCTTTAACTAAGCTAAACTCTTCCCAGTAGCTCTCGGAAGTAACAATTTGCCCAATTTTAAAATCTGAGTGATTACTTTCAACAACCTCAGCGATGGAATAGCTTGGCATCACATCGCCAGCAAAAACTTGGTCTCTGTATGTTCTTCCCTGCATCCAAGTTCTATTTGCTGCATCTATGGAGAGTAAAATATTTTTGACTAAAATTTCATCTAAAGAAGGCTTTGGTATATCGACTTCTTGCATCTCAAAATTTGAAATTTCTAAATTGGTTTTTGGAATTTCCTTAACGATAAATTGCTTCATATTTATTCCGATTTACTCAATATAAGTTCTTCAACGTCTTGCAAGCTTTCCTTTCCAAAAAACAACTCATCCTCTACAAGCATACTTGGAGCTCCAAATATTCCTCTTTCAACAGCTTCGTTAGTATTTTGGATAAGCTTATCTTTTATTTTTTGATCTTGGGTTCCCTCTAATATTTCTTTGACGGGCAGTCCATTCTCTAAAAGAACAGTTTGAATAACTCCCAAATCATCCATTTTTTTATTGTCAACCCACATGCTTTTAAAAATGACCTCTACATACTTATCAAAAATGCCATTTTCCTGAGCAAATATGGCACCCCTCATTAAGTTTAACGTATTAATAGGAAAATTTGAATTAAAGTTAAAATTAATATCATGCTTTTTAACAAATCTTGCCGTATCTAAATCATCATATTTTCCCTTTGCTGGCACCGTCTTGAATGACTCAATCGGCGACACATTGTTGGTTGACTTAAATATACCTCCTAACAGAACTGGGACATACTTCGCTTTCGTTTTGGTTCTCTTTTCTATCCCAGGTAAAAGTTTGTAGACCAGGTAGGTTTTTGGACTCCCAAAATCAAATATAAACTTAAAATCAACCATAAAGTTTCTCCTTAATTGTTACTTCCCAACAAAGTTTGGTTTCTTTTTTTCAACAAATGCTTTTGCTGCATTTTTGTGATCTTCTGTTTGAAAGCATCTTATCATTCTGTCCGCTTCCATTGCCAAGCTTTCCTTAAAGTTTGCAGACGTAGCTCGATTGTGATTTTCTTTCATATACTGGAGAGCAGTAGGCGAAAAATAGGCGATCTCAGATGCCTTTTGTAGAGCAAAAGACTCTAGATCTGACTCACTAACTACATAATTTACAATTCCCTCATCAAGAGCGTCCTGAGCTTGAATGCGCCTATTTGAAAAATAAATATCCTTGGCCTTTGACGGGCCAACAAGTTGGCTCAATGACCAACTGCCTCCATAATCACCAGAAAGGCCAATGCCACCAAAGGCTGGCACAAGAAAGGCTTTCTCAGATGCAATTCTGATGTCACAGGCTAACGCAATGGACATTCCTGCGCCTGCAGCCGCACCGGGCAACACAGCAATGGTTGGTTTTGGCATCTCATGAATTTTTAAGGATACGCCTTCCTGTCCAATTTGCAATTTTCTAATTTGTTGTTCTAAGCTGAGATCTCTTGAAAGGCCTGGGTCACTATCACTCGCAAAGCTCTTGACGTCTCCACCTGAACAAAACGATCCTCCATTACCGGTGATGATTATAACTCTTACATCTCGATCACTTTCAAATTCAATTAACATTCTTCTCAACTCTGGTGTTAATTCATCTGATAATGCATTTTTTGCCTCTGGACGATTAAATGCAATAATACCCACTCCATCTCTCACCTCAGCCTGAAGATGATCTGTATTTTTTATAATATTATTTTTTATCATAGTGAACGCGCTTTCTCTAATGCTGGCCTTTTTAAAAGTCTATTTATATATGCATTTAAATGTTCATAATCGTCAATTTCTGCTCCTGCATTCATAGCACCGAAGCAGGCATGACCGGTCATTATATCAGCCCCTGTAAAGGACCCCGTTAAGTATTCTCTGTCTTGCAATCTATTATCTACATTTCCGAGTGCTACCCGTAATAATTTTAATGCTCTATTTACGTTTACATCATTTCTTTTTTCAGGCGGCAGAAGTATCGTCTCAACAACTAAAATATTAACCTGTCCCATAATTGAACCCTCGGCGTAGTGCAGCCATTGTAAGTATTCAGGAAACGACGGATCTTCGACAGCCGGTACAAATTTTCCATTGCCATGTCTAGCTAAAAGATATTGAACTATTGCACCTGATTCATAGATTCTGGTTTCTCCATCTTCTAAAACAGGAATCCTCCCCATCGGATGAATTTTATAATACTCTGGGGTTCGCAGTGCTCTATCCCCAACTTTATATTTTTCGACGTCATACTCTAAGCCCAACTCTTCAAGAAGCCACGCAATTCTTACGGCTCTAGAATTAGGTGCAAAATATAATTTCATTCTAATCTCCATAAAAGCATAAGTTTATATTATGAACCGACTTTAAAGAAATTGAAAATATTTATTTTAAACAGGCATATTAAGATACGCCAAAAATTGAAATTTTGCTAAGCTATTAAAAAACTCGGGAGACTAAAAATGAAATTTGAAGGTAAAGTGGCTGTGATAACGGGTTCTTCGGCCGGAATAGGCGCCGAGGCCGCAAAAAAAATAAGTGCTCTAGGTGGTAGAGTCACAATTAATTATTCTAAGAGCAAAGAGGCCGCAGAAGAAGTAGCACATGAATGCTCACACCTCGGAGAGTCTCCACTCATAATAAAATCTGATATTGCAACTGATGAAGGTTGCAAACATTTAATTGATAGAGCGTTTAGCGAATTTGGAGCAATTAATATTTTAATCAATAACGCAGGTAGAACAAAATTTGCCGATCATTCTAACTTGGATGCATTGCAAAGAGATGATTTTGAAAATATTTTGGCTTTAAATCTAAATAGCAATTATGAGCTAATAAAACACGCACGCCCACATCTTGCCAAGAATAAAAAAAGTAGTATCGTAAATATTTCATCTGTTGCAGGGTTGCGTGGGTTAGGGTCATCAGTTGCTTATGCCGCGTCTAAAGGTGCTCTTAACTCAATGACTTTAGCACTCTCGCGCTCCCTTGGACCGGATGGAATAAGAGTGAATGCGGTATGCCCTGGCTTCGTTGCTACTGACTGGTGGAGAAACAGTCTTGGAGATGATAAGTTCAAGAAGGCCATAATAGCTTATGAAAAAAAAAATCCGCTCCGAGAATGTCCAACAGCTGAGGATATACTTGGATCTATACTTTTTTTTGCAAGTGATCTCAGTAATCACGTTACAGGTCAACTATTAGCAGTTGATGGTGGTCTTTTGATTGGCATGCCATTAAAATTAGACTAATTAGCTATCCATGAGTTATAAATAAATATCGATTGTCGCTTATGAGAAATTTGTGGGAGAATACGTCTAGAGAAAGAGAAAATTTTTCTGAACCCCTGAAAAGCCAAACTACCGACTTATTAATCGTTGGAGGAGGCTTTACAGGTTGCTCTGCTGCTCTAGAAGCAGCAAGGCAAGGCGCTAAAGTCACATTACTTGAATGTGAAAACATCGGGTTTGGTGGTTCCGGTAGGAACGTTGGCTTAGTAAATGCAGGGTTGTGGTTACCCCCTAAAAAAATCATTTCAATTTTAGGAAAAAAACATGGAGAAAAGCTTATATCCGCCCTTGGATCAGCTCCCGACTTGGTCTTCTCAATTATTGAAGAAAACAAAATTAAATGCGATCCCAAACGAAATGGAACTTTGCATTGCGCTCACTCAGAAAAAGGAATGGAATATCTAATTGAAAGATTGAGGCAAGGAAAATTGTTTGAAGAGCCATTAACACTGTTCGATAAAACTGAGACTGAGAATAAAGTAGGAAGCTCAAAATTTATTGGATCACTTCATGACTCTAGAGCAGGAACAATACAACCACTAGCGTATTGTAGAGGCCTCGCACGAAAAGCAAAAGAATTAGGCGCAAATATATATGAAAAATCAAGGGTATCTCAGGTTAAAAAACAAAATGGTATGTGGCAAGTCAATGTCCAAGACATTGTAATAAATAGCAAATATTTATTCCTGGCTATGAATGCCTATGAAGATTTAAATAAGGCAAACAATAAGGGCAAATTTTCTACCGTTTATTACTCACAATTTGCGACGAGACCACTAAACTCTAATGAAATGAGTACGATCTTGCCTGGCAAAGAGGGTTGTTGGGATACAGCTAAAATTATGTCTTCCTTCCGAGTGGATGACGCTGGACGTCTCATTCTAGGAACAATGGGCAACTCTGAAGGCTTTGGAAAATATGTTCACACGAATTGGGCAAACAAAAAGCTTAAGGACCTATTTCCTTTTTTACCCGAAATAGAGTTTAATTTTCGTTGGTCGGGTAAAATTGCAATGACTAAAGATCACATACCAAAAATTGTGAACTTTGAAGAGAATGCTCTTTCATGTTTTGGTTATTCGGGGAGAGGTATTGCCCCCGGAACTCTTTTTGGGAAAAGGTGTGCAGCGGCCTTATTATCGGAAAACTTATCTATGCTACCTGTTTCCGCAGTACGACATTATAAAGAGGCTTTCACAAGAGAGAAGAGCACTTTCTTTGAAATGGCAGCAGTGGCAAATAATTCTCTGATGTCTTTCAAAATGTAGCTTTTTTATTACTTGGATTTTACAGCAGCCGATAGGTCAGGTAAATCTTTGCTGACTTTCATCGAAAAATTAGGAGCTCTCTTTTCTAAAAACGAAGCTATTCCTTCTTTAATATCTGGGGACTTCCCCATTCTCTCCATAGCGATAGAATCTAAAATATGTGCTTCCTCTGGGTGGGTTGCGGCAAGCATATTCCACATCATTTGTCTGGCAAGAGAAACAGATATTGCAGAGGTCTTACTACTATAGCTAAATCCAATCTCAAGTGCTCTTTCTATCAATTTATCATCGGATATTACTTCGGAGACTAGGCCATGTTGCAAGGCCTCTTGAGAGTTAAATACTTTGCCTGTATAGCACCAATCCAGAGCTTTTGAGATACCTACTATTCTAGGAAGAAACCAGCTAGAACACGCTTCGGGTACTGCACCTCTCCTTGAAAACACAAATCCAAACCGAGCCGATTCCGAAGCAACTCTTATATCCATTGGTAAAGTCATTGTTGCCCCTACACCAACAGCGTCTCCATTAATTGCACCTATTACTGGCTTTTTAGATTTAAAAATTCTTAGCGCTACTAATCCACCTCCATCTCGATGGTTATCGTTAGAGAGCCTGTTTCCTTCTTCTGCATAATTAAACGTGTTTGGCCCATCAACCAAATCAGCTCCTGCACAGTAGGCACGCCCTTCTCCAGTAATCACGACCGACTTAATTTCATCATTCTGATCAGTGTAATCAAAAACTTTAATAAGTTCGTCTTGCATGGTTTTAGTAAATGCGTTTAACTTTTCTGGTCTGTTAAGAGAAATCATGAAGGTATCGCCATGCTGCGAAGTTAACAATTCTTTATACATTTTTATCTAATCCTAAACTGGTTCACCGAAATTTAATATTTTTTTGAATTTTATACACTTATTACGTTATAGTAGTTTAATGTCCAAGGTAGTAAAGTTTTATCAACTAAAACATTTAGAAAGAGGTAACGCATGAATCCCGAAAATAAGGCCCAAATACAATCTAATCGCCGAAAAATATTCGAGCTTGAGATACTTATAAATTCAAATAAAACAAAAGTGGAAGTATGCAGGGCCTCTATAGAACAAAATTATGCCTCTATTATGAGAAATTATAATGCAGCTTACATGGGGAACCATCACTTGGCTAATCAAGAAACAGATGAAATTCTAAGAAACAGACTAGCTATAATGAGCAATATGATTGCCGAGAAAGATGTGGAAATAAACTTCAGAGAATCAATGAATAACAAAGCCCAATTAGATTTTTTAGAACACAAATCTTCAGTTAATAAAACAATCCTTGAAGTAAACAAACAACTCACAGAGATAAATAAAAAGCTTATCGAGTTAAACAGAATGATTATGAAAAAAAATGAGGACACCCTCCAATTTAATACAGAAAATTTAACGACTAATGAAAAATTTCTAAAAGGTGAGTTTCATCCATCAAAGGCCACTGAAAAAGACAATAAAAAGCGTATAGACCAAAACACAAAAAGGTGCACAAAAATAGAGGAGATGGCTTCTGAAAATCAAAAGCGCATTATTGAGATACAATCAAAAACACAGACTAACGCTATTGATATTATGAAAAACTCAGTTCAGATTTCTGAGAGGCGTGAACGAATAAACGACTTACAAGAAAAGGTCAATGAAAATCAGAACTCCGTTGCCGAAATGATATCAATCAAAATCAAAAACTGATATCGATTAGTTTTCTAAGACTATTCTATATCTCGCCTTGCCACTTTTAAGGTGAGCTATAGCTTCATTAATTTCTGACATTTTGAAAAACTCAACCTCTGGAATAATTTTATGTCTAGCACAAAACTCTACCATCTTCTTCATTGCTTCTGGCCCTCCGACAGGACTTGCAGACACAGAATTTTGTCCTCTTAACATGTGAAACATAGTTATGTTTAAAGGTTCGGGTAATAATCCAAGAAAATGGAGCCTACCTTTTGGCTTAAGGGTATTCATAAAAAGGCCCCATTTACCCGCAAATGCATGACCGGTGAAAAATAAATAATCAAAAGATTTTTTCAGCTTTTTGATAGCATCAATGTCACTAGCGATAACTACTTTGTGTGCACCATAGCTTTTTGCCTCCTCTATTTTGCTTTCAGAACCGGTTATAGCTGTTACTTCGCAACCCCAGGCATTAGCAAATTTAATTGCCATGTGACCAAGCCCACCTATCCCAAAAATACAAACACTGTCTGTAGGTTTAACGGCGTATTGGACAAAAGGATTGAAAACAGTGATACCACCACACATCAGAGGACCAGCTGTCCTAGGATCAAGGGCATCAGGAATTGGGATGGCACTTAAATCTTGAACTCTAATTTTATCTGCAAAACCTCCATTTCGCCCCACGAAAACACCAACTCTATCTTCACAAAGATTATGATCCCCATTATAGCAACATTCACACGTTTTGCAGTAACCAGCCTGAAAGCCAACTCCTACCCTTTGCCCTACATACCTGTCTTTTACCTGACTACCAATTGCTGTGATTTTGCCGATCACCTCATGGCCGGGAACAAAAGGATATTCGTTATTTGAAAAATCATTGTCTATGTAATGAACATCGCTGTAGCAAAGTCCGCAGTTTTCTATTTCTATGTCTACATCATCTGGCCCTATTTCTCCTAATTCATATTCAAAAGGTTCCAAAAGGCCTTTTTGATTTTTTGCGGCATATGCTTTGACTATCATTATACACTCCCTTTTGCACGATAAAACGAGCCATACTCAATATAAGTATAGTCATCTAGGGTATATTAATAAAGTTATTTTCGATTGAAAAAAAAAAATTTCTTTATATTATTCACTTCATCGGAGGAGTGGCAGAGTGGTTGAATGCACCGGTCTTGAAAACCGACGTAGGTGAAAGTCTACCGTGGGTTCGAATCCCACCTCCTCCGCCACTAGCCTAATCTTTCTCATGTCATTAGATGTCCTCCGATTTCACAACTCCCTGTTTTTATTGACGTTTTAACACTATGCGTGTTCATCCTATGTCATGGGATGTCACGTACGTTTGGGGCCATTTTGTGGACCAGTTGTGGGCTGGTTTGTGGGCTGGAACCAACAGAAAGGGAAAGAAAGATATGACAAAACTCACGGTTAGAGAGATCAAAGCCGCCTCTAAGGGCGCGCGTCTTCATGACGGTCACGGATTGTACTTAACACTAACATCTGCTGATCGCGGTAAGTGGTCCTACCGCTACCGGATTAATGGCTTGAGCCGGGAAATGGGATTAGGCCCCTACCCTAAGGTTTCCATCAGCGACGCACGATCGCGTCACGCAACGTATCAGTCGCACAAATTGCATGGGCGTGATCCGTGCGCCTATCGCTTGGAGAAGGAAAAAATTGCCCTCCAAAGAGCCAAATTAAAATTCTCCCCAATTGCGGAAAAACTGATTGAAAGTAAAAAAGCCGGATGGAGAAACAGCAAACATATCAACCAATGGTCGCAATCATTGAAAAGCTACGCCGCACCTTTACTCGATAGCAAACCGCTTAACACTATAACAACACGCGATATCCTCTCCATACTGCAACCTATATGGGCCACTAAACATGAAACCGCGCGAAGGGTGCAGCAGCGTCTCAAAAAGGTATTTGGTTATGCCAAAACAATGGGCTGGTATGATCACCCTAACCCTGCGGTATGGGAAGATAATTTAGAACATCTTCTGGCACCAACACGTCAGGTCAAACGCGTGTTTCACCATCCCTCCTTACAATGGATAGAACTCCCCTATTTTTATAAAAAACTTATGGCCATCGATACAACCGCGTCAAAAGCCTTACAGCTTTTAATTCTAACCGCATGCCGCACGCATGAAATTCGGCATTGTGAGCGCGATCATATTAACTGGCAGGATAAGCTCTGGGTAATCCCCTCTGACCTAATGAAGGCTAATCGTACCCATCGTGTGCCGTTATCGGACCCTGCCTATGACCTTCTTAAAGGCGTGCTTATGGGACATAATAGTGACTATGCCTTTAACCCACCGGGGGGGTCCCACCCTTTGAGTGATATGGCTATGTTGAAATTGATTAAGACGGAATTCCCTCGAAAGAAGATCACCGTTCATGGTTTTCGTTCAACGTTCAGAGAATGGGCCGCGCACCAGGGATGCTATGATCATGACGCAATTGAGTTTTCGCTTGCCCATAAATTGCCTGATCCTACAAAGGCTGCATATCTTCGGTCTGATCTTTTGGATAAGCGCCGTTCCCTTATGAATGACTGGGGCGGTTATGTGCAAAGCTCAATATAAAAATTTACAAAAACACCTGTTTTATGGGGATTCGGGCTTGACAACCAAAAATAGATCGCGCACTTATAAGCGGTAAGCCGACATGTCTCACGTCGATATAGATTAAATTTTTGCTAAGAAATCTATGTCATGAATGAGATTATAACCCGAAAAGAAGTAGCGCGAATTCTCAACGTAAGTGAGTATACTGTTTACCGTTGGGTTTGCTCAGGCCACCTCACACCACCTTTTGAATTGGGACCCAATCGTATTGTTTGGACGCGTAGTGAAATTCTGAAGTGGGTTGAAAAACAAAAAAATAATCGCATCTGGCCAAATAAGAGGTAGCAGGAATATGAGCCATTAAAAAAAAATATGTGACTGAAGACATTGAGTTTCAATTGATAAATAATTAAAGTTAAGGCAATGCAGAAATTTTTTTATAGATGTTTTCTCCTATTAGCATTCTTAATTTACCATCATAGTTACGTCATTGCTTGCAGCATGGTGATAGAAGACTTTTCTCTAAAGCCAAATTTTTCCGTTAATGATGAACTAGGCAAATCCGTTAGCAATGCTGCAAACCTAGAGGAATTAATGCCCCTTGAAATTGAGACACTAGAACTTTTTGATGAGGACAGGATAATTTTAAATGGTTACATTTTTTACCTAAACAGAATGGCTCCAGGGGGCAGAGGCGTGGACTGCCGTTATAGATTCTACAGAGAGCCTATATTTTTTACTGATAATTTTAATTACATTCATCTTGGTAACATTGAGGGTTATTCAAGGGACTTAAAAAATTGCTCTGGGTCAGAATTGGAGTTTGGTCTGAACGTAGAGGATTATTCTAAAGATTATATTGTTCCGATTCCTTCAGCTGCGAAAAAATGTGTAATTACCCTAGAAGGAACTCTAAAGGAAAGAATTGATCCACTTGCAATCGAGTATCCTTGTGCTTTCGAGTTTGAAATGAACAGCAAAGGTGATGAATGCGCTAACTTCCCATTTTTATCGATAAAGCCAGAATTAATTAAAATGAAAAGGTATCGAATGGTGCTGGATATTCATTTTATCTATTCACTTCAAAAGAATACAAAAGGAAAAAAAGAGATATATTGATTTGAACGCCTCTAATCCGCCTCAGTATCTCAGGGGGTCTAATTGACTATTTCGCCGTCAATATAGTGCTCTTCTCTCTCAAGGGTTCCGTCAACTTTGTAAGTAGTCCATATCCCATCGCGCACACCATTTTTTGAATGCCCTTTTAATTGAGGAGTTCCATCCTCATAAAAAGTTTCAGTTAACCCGTTGGTCAGCCCTAATAAGAATGGTATTTTTGCATACACTTTTCCGTTTTCATAATAATAGACCCATAACCCCTCCATCAAACCATCTTCATATTGCCCGACATGCTGTGGGTTTCCATTTTCATAATATGTTTGTGATGACCCTGTATAAAGCTGGTCAGAGCCCTCTACATATTCGAGCTGACCGTCTGTATTTATTTTAATGTCATTATGAACCATTTTTCATCCTCTATTTAAAGCTACACAATATATCGGCACCCTATCACACTTGTCATTCTAAATATCAATTTGCTTCTGGGTAGATTCTAAATTGAAGTCACTAATCAAGCGACACTTTATAGAGTCGATAAAATATCCCATCGGCATCTCTAATACTTTGGACCTCAAAGTGTTTGAAACTTCAGCAAAATTTTTATTTATCCAGAGCTCACAGTTTTTGTTCCCAATAAATCGTTTTTCTTTAAACTCTAAAAGCTTTGTTGGCTTATCGCTTACAGACTTTAATTCTGCGACGATAAAAAACTTCTGCACTGGTGTGGCTTCTTCTTCAGATTCACTGATGTTTTTTTCTTCCAAGTTACTATAGCTTCTAAAGACAAGGTCTTTATCATTCGTCATACAGCCACTAAATGATAAAAAAGCCATTGACGTAATAATGTACGTCACCATTTTCAATCGCATCCGTTAACCTCATGATTAATCTCTTATGACTAAACGAATGACGAATTAAAAATATTTTCATATTCTCGGCGTTCAAGAATTTATTAAGCCAAATAAATAAGAAGAAACTCTCTAATTCTTCCGTCGTCTTACTCTTATTTCAATCCTTCTTCTCTCAGCATCATCCTTAATACCTAAGCCAGAAGTAAGTGTTTCATTTGGCAGAATAAGCTGACCCGCTGAATAAGGTAAAATCTCATATTCTTTGAGCTCTGGGATAGTTCTTAATACTCGTAGCACTGCGACTGCTCTTGCAAAACCTAGTCCCGCATTATCCATCGCAACAGGGGTTTTGTTATCTTGCCCAAGAATAAATGCGATCGTGTTGGCATCTAGTGTGCTTCTTTCCTTTTTTCCTACTGCAACTTCGTCGGTATGCCCAATTACCTCAATAATATTTCCTTCATACTCTTTTAAATTTTTCAAGATTTTATCTTTAATATCAGTTGTCAATCTTTTGGAGAAAGCAGTGCTTAGAACTGCTTGGCCACTCATAAACGAAAATTCTTCTGCTTCTGGCAAATTTATTATTGGAGGACCTTTGCTATCTTTTTCTTTTGTTTTGAGTTCATTAATAGTTTTATTTGCCTTTTCTAGCTCTTTCTCAGTTTGTTTTACCCGCTGACTTGCGTCCAATACATCTTTAATATTTTCTTTAGTGGCAAATATCTCGGGATTATCTCTTTCAAGTTCAGTCAGAACCTTCAGCCTCTCTTCTAACAAATTTAATTCCTCAAGAGGCTTATCGGCAAGCTTTGGATATAGGTCACTGGTCATTAGTTTATTTACGAATTGCTCAGCAGTTGTAAGCTCGGCATATCTATCAAAATCAATTATTGTTGACGTGAATAAGGTTTCAGGATTTTTCTTAAATTTTTCCGCAAGTTCCTTAGCTCTTTGAGGGTCCTTGAGTTTAAGAAACTCAATATTAGAAAAAATAGCTACGGCAAGCTCTTGGTCGGTTTCATCAAATTTTGTATCTTTTTCAACCTTTAACTCCTTAAGCTGCTTTTGAATGGTTTCCCAGTCCTTCATCATAATCTCATTTTTTTGAGAGAGTTCCTTATTTTTCTTGTCTACTTTCTGCTTCTCGTCATAAATCCACTTGAACGCGATGAGCAAACAAAAGAGTAATAAAAGAAGTACCTCAGCCATCGTAAGACCAAAAACAACTCCCCTCTGATAGCTTTTGTTCTCTTCAGATAATGTAACTTTTGTACTGTTTTCTAATTGGTCACTCATTAAGTTTTTCCAAAAAGAAATTCAAATATCCAATTTCTCTTTCTTTTATTTGGTCTTGGCGTTTCAACCAAGTCATCAGGGTCAGCTTTAGTTTGCTTTTGAGCCTTAAGTCTCTGTTTCGCAATTCTTTCCATCATTAATCTATTCGCCACACTTTGCTCTTCTGTGGTTTTGGCAATAGTCTGTCTTATGGACGCACCTATTGTATCTTTAGTACGATATTCTTCAGAAAACTTTTCCATTGCCTCTGCAATTTTTAACGTTGCTTGCAGTAACTTTTCTTGTCTTTCACTAAATTTCTCAGTATTAGATGCAAATTTTTCGATTTGATTAGACATTGCCTCTATTGCTTTGGATGATACGTTAATCATTTTGTTAATCGGCTCAGCTGACTTTTCTGAAGTGCTTCTAAGCGACTCCATTATAGTAGATGATATATCTTCAATATTTTTTTGAGTGTCTTTGAAGCCTTCTCCCACGAGCTGTTGAGAGACTTTTCGGAAAGTATCAAACTCCTCAACTGATTGGTTCAATTCTTTTGCTACACGTCGACTAGCTTCTGAAAGCTCCTGTCTAGATGCTTCTTCAACCTCATTTGGGTCGAACCTAAGCTGATTTACTGCAGTACGCAAGACTATACCCCAGAGCGTGGACCAAACAGCATTTCCAAAATTCACTAGGATATTTTCCAAGGCATTTAAATCTAAAAGAGAATACGCTAGGGACCCTAGGGTAAATATAAAACCTAAGTAATAAAGATTGTCTCCCGTCTGGTCTTTTCTAGTATTTAAAGCATCAAAGTTCCAACAACATAATAAATAAGCAGATAATATTAACAACGGTGTTATCAAAGACACCCAAAAGATATTTCCCAAAGCTTGTGCATCATTTTGTTCAGTTGGAACCACACCTTTTACTAGTATCAAGAGTATCATTCCCCCCACTGCAAATAACAGAAAAACTACAGCATTTAGTGTAGATGCACTTATCTTAGCAGTTGACTTTTTCAAGCTGCTTGCGGGTCTAGGAGATGCGCTCGGTGAAACTACAGGTTTTACCAGCGTACTCTTATCTTTAGAAGAACCTGTCTTGGGAATTTCAGTGGTGCTTTTCTTAACTGGTCTCTTTGCCATCTTTATAATTCTCCTGGAAGTGGTATGATTTGAAAAGTTCCCGGGTCAGTTTTATCAAAATACTGTTTGAAAACACTGAGCCAAAATTTTTTAACCTCTGTAGTGCTTGGAGCGTTAGGATGATTTCTCTGGACTAACCATATTTCAATATCAATTTCACTAAAATTTGCACCATACTTCTCAAAAGCCCTGCTACTCTCAAAATTTTCTAAAAGAGAATTTTTAAGGCCATACATCGAAAATACATCTGTGTTCTCTAGAAAGTCAGTAATGAATATAACCTTATTTCTAGTAGCACTAGCTCCATGAGATGCTGAATAATCTGTTGGCTTTTTTAAAAGCAAACTTACTTTTTGTATTGATTTAAGTAGCGGTGACTCATTTGCTTCAAAGCTCCTATTTAAAATTTTATCCACAGCGGTAAGAGAACTTGAAACAAATTGATTGTATTTTTTTTGTATTAAAATAGGGTTCGCAACTATTCCCTTTTGACCAAGGTTACTTAAGTCGCTCTTATTACCTGGATTGCATATTTCATCTAATGGTAGAGATAATCCTTCTCCACTGACAACATACAATTCCATTTTTCCATACCTCTGCAAATTTTTAATTTCATTCTCAATTTTGTTTTTTATACTTAGCTTTGTTATCTCCGTCACCCCATCGGTAGCGTCTAATAAAATTGCTAGAGTGTAAATTGGTCCCTCAACAGGGCAAAAGTTTTCAGTAAGTTCAAGCGACTTTTCTTGATTTCTGTACAAAAAGGAAACTACCACAACTACTCCACCAAGAAAAACCAACAGAAAAAAAATTATCATTAGGCTTCCTAAAGATGTCGACCTGCGTCTACGGCGACGAACCATTATTCATCTCCGTTTCCATACCAAGCTCATCCAAGACTTTAAATTGGCTTAAGCCTGACTCAAACTCTTCCTGTATCTGTTGTATAAGTTCTTTCAGCTCCTTCCGGATGTTGCTAATTTTTTTATCTAGACTATTTCGGTTGACTTGATTGAGTTTAGAAAGTGATACTTTGTTTAAACGTTCATTTCTGTTCCAGCGTGCAGGAAATTTTCTACCCTTCCTTGCTTCAATATTTGCATCCCTATAAATTGCATGCAGACTATCGGAAGCTACTTGGAGATTTGTCTGAAAATTATCATATAAATTAGATAATTTTCCATATTGCGCGATCACGTTCTCAAGTCCAGAAAGTCTGTTTGTCAAATCACCTCCTATGGTCTGAAATGTTGCTAAAATTCTCTTTTTCACATCATTTAAGCTTTGCAAGCAATCTTCATATGTATCTCGATAAAATTCACTCTGTTCATTAAGACGTGATTGAAGAAAGGTATAACGTGGGTAAGGGTCATTCCAATAAATACCCTCCAATCCTGCTACAAAGGCAAAGAGCAACCCTATACCAACTAGAACCCAAGTTTCAGCATCGTTAAAAGCAAATGGAGCAAGTAAAAGTTTGTCCATGACAAATAGTCCCATTTCTGTTGACAGTATAGCCCCTGCCTCTCGCATGTGGCCAACTCCGATATTCAAACAGAAGGCAAAAGCTAAAAATATTAAAAGGAAAATAATGCCTACAAACTTCCTAATAATGCTAACATGGAAGAGCTGTCTGACAAAAATTAGATTTACCAAAAATGCAAACCCAATATTAACCAAAGTTATTGTAAACGCGACAATCGTCCCTCCAAAAAGGCCAGCTTCATTCCCTTTTGCGAAGAATGAACCATTCATCACCGTCTCAAACACAAAAATGAGTAAGATAAGAAGCACTTTTATGGTCTGGTGAAGCACAGTGGGAATATATGCAACCTTATTTTCCAACCGATTTTCTTTTCTGAATACATTGACTTCATTTTTTAAGTCTTTGAGGTAATTTCTTTCTATGTGTAAGGCATTTAATTGATCTTTAACTTCTGACCTGAATTCCATTACTGCCTCAGGTCCTAATTGGGTAATCCGTCCAAATTGCCCCTCAAAATCAAGGGAAGCTATTCTTCTATTATATGCTAGAGCCTGGTTCTCAGCTTGCTCTGAAGCGGTAACTTTTAGTGCTTCTAATCTTTCACTGATCTGAGTTTCAATTTCATCCAAAGCCTTTGAGGAAACCGGAGGTAAATCTGATGAACCTCTTTCTTCGCCTAACTTTTCTAGGTTTAATTCTCTGGCGATCAAGCCTACATTCACTTGCCCAAAATAATCGGCTGTAACTTTAAAATCATGTCCTGGCGAATACAGTGACTTTTTGATTCTTTCTAATGCAGTTCCCTCAGCCATAGTTTCCTTAGATTAGAATTTTAAAAATTAATATAACCAATTAAAAGCAATACAGGAAATAAATATCTTACAAGTCTTAATTTCGGTAATACTAAAATCAGGAGGATTCCACTTATGGGATAAATGAGCGAAAAAGCCAAATTTGTTATTGCATACAGTAAAATAGTTATCAGGCCAAGTATGGTAATTGGTCTTAAAACAAATCGCCAAATAGTGTAAAAGCTTCCTACATTTCCTCCATAGCTAATTTTATCATTACCGTAAAAATCCTCTGCATAGGGGAGTCCCTCTTCTTCTAATAACTTAATTGCATTATTCGCTCTTGAGCGTTCAATATTCCAAAGAAGATATAAAAAAGCAAAGATGAAAAAGTGTAAGCACCAATACAAAATTTCTATTGTCTGGTTACTTGAGGACATTGCGTTTTGCTCCTCATCAGTAAGTGCTTGTTGACTATCATTAGTTTCCTCATTTTTCTCACTGAGTACAGAATCAACAGCTTCAGCGATTTTTTTTGCCTCACTAAGCTCTTTAAAATTGGATTTTATGCCACATGATAGCTCTCTATTTTCCGCCTCGGACACGTGCCTTGAAAAATTAGCTTTGCTCCATTTACGCTCATCTTTAATTACTTCTGTTGCCCAAAAACATAATTTTTTATCATCGCACGCCTCAGGATTTAGAACGCACCTTGAATCCGCAAATACGAGAGTATTGGCTAGTAGTAAAAAAGAAATTAAAACAAGTTTAAGCAAAAATATCCAGACCAAAGGTTATGAATTTTGTTTAGCACAAATTATAGTATTCTTCAAAAAGTCTAATCAAATTACTTCATTTTCTTTGAGAAACTTTCTTAGGTCTTGTTGGGCTACGCATAATAATTGCCGTATTGGCCTCTTACCATAATGTTCTTTAAGCTTTACAAGAATAAAAGATGCGCTATCACTCACAAAAAACTCACATAACTCTTTCGACTCAAAACCTGGTTTTTTTTGCGGCTCTCTGAATATATAAGCGTCAAGCTTTCCATCTGACTGAATGCCAAACATGATAGCAACCAAATACCATAAGTCTGACATTCTCTACCTACCTGAAGAATTTAATGCACCAGAAAAACAAGAGAGAAAGGGCTTAGGCATTACTGAGGAATTGTAACTTTTTTCAATTTTATAGCAATAGTCTGCATATGCCCCATAATACACAACCCACTCATCTATTCTCAATATGTATATTAGCAATGTAGCTGATAATAAAAGTTTCCAATTCATTAATGTATAGTCATCGGTGTGATAACTCCTATTTGTAACAGGAGAAAGAAAAGCGTGGAAACAATCAAAAAACAACTAATCCACTTTTGAAATTTTATATTTTTATCCCTTTTCCGAATGATTTTGTATCTACTATCTGCAAAAAGTTCTCTTCTCTGAGAAAGGCTATTTTTTTCTGCGTACTCAAAGTGGTTTTCATCAAATGGCATTATGTTCTCCTTTTTTTATGATTTTATTAGCCTCGTTTGTAATACTGGTCGTAACCTAATGATATTTTGCTAAGCTGTATCCTGTCTCCGCAGCCTAAAATTATAACTCGTCCATTCCTTCTATCTGCATGTCGTTTAAGCGCTGTGTCTAAAAGTACGTAGTTATCATGAAGGAATTGATAGCACTGACTTTGTGTAGAGAACTCTTTTTGGCTGAACTCAGTCAGTTCATTTTCATCACCATTACCCTGGGGATTGAAGATAAGGAGTTGTGCGAAAACGATCCATGTTGTGCTGTTAACCATGATGCCTACCTCTTCGAGTTCGCTCACAGAACCATAATATAAAGAAGAGCAGTATTAGAAATGGTTGCAGCAGGACAAAAATTAAGATGTTTATTAGGTTATACCCAAGACCTGTAAGTTCGCCCCAAACTTGTAAAACATCGACACACCACCAAAAAAGCATATCAATAAGACTCATAAAACCAAAAAATGTAGCCTCTAAAAGCATATTAAGCTCCTCCTCGGCTGCGCTAAGACTATTGGGCAAAGTATCGATTACCGAAGGCTTTCTTGTCGGGATTTTAACTTCCATTATTTTTTTCCTTCAATTTAATTATTTGCAAAAGCGCATTTTCTTATGAAAGACGGTCACTATTACTTCATCTTTAGCAACAACCACTACCCCGTCTACTAACGCCGCCTTTGCAGGAGGCAAAACATTTTCTTGAATGAGTTTTTTAACCTTACGTTTAGAAATAAATTGTGAGATACAACTCGCATTTGCATACTTATATTTATCGGCATATTCCAAAATAAAATTCACAACCCAAGGCCTTATTCCTCTTTGCTGTGATCGCTTGATAGCATGATTTGAAAAAGTACTTTCAAGTATAACGCTCATAATTTTCTCCGAATTTTTCGTTAACTAATCCACTAAACGAATGGGACAGAAAAAATATTGTGGTTAAATACACTTTTGACAAAATTACCGTCTTCTGTTTTCACGTAGTTCTGTCTAAACCATTATATTTTTTAAAATTAGACCTTGCACCACATGCCAACATTAGTAATTTTCCGCCGGGATATTTTTTATTAATGTGTTCGTTGAGAGTTTCGAGAACGTAACCTTCTTTTATTGTTAAATACTCAATACACCTTTCCTCAGTTTTAAATATCCCACCCTTATACTCTAAGTTAGTGGCCTCTCCATTAAACGCCACGGTTGCCCAGATAATAAAAAGACTCATTGCAAGTCAGTTCCATGCGCCGAAGTCATTTCGCATAATATTTTTCCGTGCGGAGCACCCTATGACAAGAAGCCTACCCGTAGGTTGGATGCTTTGCCGTATGTCATCTACAACCTCACCAAAGTGCTTGTCGTGTTTAGCCATATATTCATAACACTCTTCTTTTGTTGAGAAATCGATTGCCTTATATTCCAATTGTTTTACTTCACCCTGAAAAAAGATTGTCGCAAAGACTATAAATTTATCCATTTCTTTCACCTATTTTTGTGCGCTCAAAAGTACTTAACGAGTGGAAGATGGATTTTATTGCAGTTGTTAAAAAAAAAAGTTTGTCCTATTTTTTCTAAGCAATTTAGAAGAAATGATTCGAGGTTTTAACATTGGACCGCAAAACAAACTGGCAAGTTTTGATTGAAGATCAGCTTAAAGACTCATACCAAAAGCTGTTTGATAGGATGTTTTATCTACAGAGTAAAAATGGTTATAGGAATGAAAGTGAAGCGGAAGAAATAGTTCACGACACGTGTGTACGATGCATAGAAAAAATGGACCAATTTGATGGGAAACATTTTCTTGCCTGGGCACGTACGATCCTCGAAAGAATATACATAGATAAAGGACGGCGTAAAAAAAATTATGACGTTATCCTTACAGATATCAGAAACATGTCAGAGGCATATCTCAATGTTGACGTTTCAGAAGAAGTATATACCAACATAGCGTACGAAACTTGTCTTAAAAAACTTAGTGAAAAACAATATCAAGTTTTCTATTTGCAAATTAATGGACGCGATGATCGATCAGGGAAGCCAATGACGACTGAAAGAATGAGTAAGCTTCTAGGCATGCCACTTGGAACCCTCTTACCTCTCCTTGCCAGGGCAAAGAAATCATTTTCGAACTGTCTTTATAAACAATTACAGAGCACTAATGAGGAATGAGTAGAATGAACTTTACAGATGAACAAATAATGCAATATGTGGATGGCGATGCCAGTCCCGAACTTGTAAGAAATATAGGTGATGCTCGCGTGAAAGATAAAGATTTGGAAGCACGAATTTATAAGTTTCAATTAGCAAATACAATGATGCTAAAGCACACTAAAGAAAAGAAGGAAATGCCCGAACTTCTTTATGCAAGACTTCGAAAGAAAAGAATTGAAAAGGAAGAAAGTTTAGAAAAAAAGAAGAGTGCTGGCTTCAGCTTTGGCAACTTTGGTCGTGGAGCAATAGCCGCCTCAATAGCCGCTTTTGGTATTTTCATTGGGACAGGCGCTTATCAACTGCAGACAACAAGAAATGAAAACTTGGCAAGGGAATTTTATTCTTCCTTCCAAGCAAGTGAGCGCTCTGATCAATTGGTAAACGAAATTAAACTTGCTAATGTGGGTGCTTTTTTAGAAAAAGAAAAATCTCTGAAAAAGAAGGGTCTTGAGCTGAAGTTTGATAAGCAACGGACATTATCCACAAATATGAAAGGCACAATTGATATTACTGTTAATCTTAAAAAAGATTTTTCATATAGATTAGAGAGTGGAGATTTTGTTGTGACTGGGGCTGAGCTTGGAATAGATTTAAAGGGATTAAGCTCTGGCCTCATAACTTTAATTTATCAGGACTCAAAAGGAGAAAAACAGGTCCTCCTCGATAGAAAGCCCATAAAGAAAGGTGAAACTAAGTCGCTTGGCCCATATGAAGTTATTGGCCCCGTTGGTCTAGACTACATTCAGTATATTCATACACCTGAGAATAATGAGGAGAAAATTGAATCTCAGATAATTGGATTCACAATTCTAAAAAATGGAGACAATCTTTTAAAAACGGCATCAAGTAATTTTATGGCGGTACCAAGCTCCCTATTTTCCAGAACGGTGAAAATAGAGTTGGGTAATAAAATCATTGATAAGTCGATATTATCAATAGCCAATAATGCATCAGAGACTGGTAATGAGATTAGCGATCCTAATACTGCTATTTGGCAGAGAGACGGAAGTTTTTATATAGATGTAAATGATAGTGGGTATGCAAATATAATATCCCATCGAAATAAAGAAAATACAGGATGGCAGATATCTATAGACCGGGACGACAACAGAGTTATAGATGGTCTTGGGTTGGTATCAATTGATAATGAGGGAAAGTATTCATTCCGATGGCTGTTGGATGAAAACGAAGATGGTGTTGTTGATAGAGTTGCTATCGATAAGGATGGTGATTGGAAAACTGAGAAAGTCTACCCGCTTTATCCTAAAGGATCCTCATTCAGTTTTTAGTGCGCACAAAGATAAATTCGCCACCTCGACTATCTACATTCTTAATTTGGGTATATGTAGGCACTTGATTACTATTTAGCTCAACGCTGTTTTTTATGCTTTGATCAAAAAGTTGCATTGCAGTAATAGGTTGTGAAACTTTAGTAAGTGCTAACAAAAAATACTTAACAAAAATCGAATTTTCTCCTTGAGCAGCATCAAAGATAGGTTCATCACCACCAGCAGTCATTACCCATCGTGACTTCAATTGACTTTTCTGTTCGAGGAGCTCTCTTTGAATTGATTTTACAGCGTTTTTCTCCTTCAGTCGTTTCTCTGCAAATATTCCTGAGAAACATGAGTCAATAACGAGTAAAATATGTTTGGCATCTGAGGCTTCTATTTCGTCTAAGATAGCACTATTGGAAATCCATGTGTACTTCTTCTCAGGGTCCGCATCAACTGGAAGCCAGTGACCTCTATCAGTCTTTTTATCTTTTTCACCGTGGCCAGAATAAAAAATTAATAAGTTATCACTTTCAGTAAGTTTGGTTCTGTAACTATATAATGTATCCAAAATCTGTGTTCGAGATTGGTTTATCAGCAATTCGGTTTTAAAATTGAATTTTGTTTTAAGTATCTCATTTACAGCCTTCGCATCAACAGCTCCTGTGTTTAATTTATCGACGTTTTGATAATTATCATTTCCAATTATAAGAGCATAATAATTACCAAACTCTATCTCTTTACCCTCATCAAAGACAGGATCACTTTTTATATCCGTCGAAGATGACAAAACCTCCACTAAAAAAGATGCTTCTGAAATTCCGAGGGATAAAGCTTTTTGAGCTTTAAGGAGGGCCATATTACTATCTTTCTGCGTTCCATCTCCCCTGAAATATGCCTGAGCAAGTAAATAATGGGCACGACCATCATCGTTCTCGGAGGCCTTATTAAGCCACTCGAATGCCATGAATGGATTTTTTGTTGTACCCACGCCTTTGCTGTAAAACTCGGCTAACTCCCTTTGAGCCACAACGAGCCCATTTAATGCAGCACTCTGCATCAATTTGAATGCTTCTGTCGGGTTAGGAGAAATATGTACTCCTGAAGAATACATTTTTGCCAGATGGTATTTAGCGTTAGCATCATCCTGATCAGCGCTTTTTCGGAACCATTCTATTGCGTCTTGGATGTTTTTGATAACTCCTTGGCCATCAAGATAGGCTAACGCCACATTTGTCATCGCCTCTCTATAGCCAAGATTAGCGGATTTAACAAACCAACCAAAAGCCTGTTGCATATCTTTAGGGGCTCCTAAACCATCTCTTAAAGCTCTGCCAACTTCATTTTTCGCAATCTTATTTCCTCCCTCTGCAGATAGAAGAAACCATTTGTATGCCTCTGAAAGGTTTTTCTCAACGCCACTCCCAGTGCTGAAAGCCAATCCTAATTCCAGTTGCGCGTCAGGATTATTTTTATCAGATGCAAGCATAAACCATTTGAAAGCGTCTTTTAAATTCTGTTGAACACCCATACCTGTTTTAAAAAGAAGCCCAACATCATATTGGCTATTTGCATCTCCTTGATTTGCCGCCTTTTCAAACAAGGTGAAGGCTTTATTTATATCTCTCTCAACAAAATCACCTTGTAGATACAGCTGACCAAGAGCAAACAAACTGTCAACATGTCCTTCATCTGCTGCTTCTTCAAGCATTTCTAATGCCTTTAATCTATCCTGTCTAATCCCATCACCATTAAAATATGCCTGTGCTAGGGCATGTTTTGCTAAGATGTTGCCTTTATCAGCGGCTTTACTGTACCACTGTATTCCATCTCTTTTATTTTTTGGGACTCCGAGACCTTTGTAGAGCGCATCCCCAACTCTAAACTGACCTTCAGCGTTTCCCTCTTTAGCTGTCTCAGCAAAATTTCTAAAAGACGTTACAAGATTTCTTTCAATACCTTCCCCAAATAGATAGTTATTTCCAAGTCTTATGAGACGCTGGTGCTCTAAGTTCGTCATCGCTCTTTCATACCATTTTTCAGCCTCTGCTTTACTGCGTTCAACACCTTGACCCGCTAAATATCTATCCCCCAATCGCATTTGCGAATAGGGGTTATCTGCTTCCGCACCACGTTTAAGCCATTCAAGCGCCTCTGTAATATCTTTTACTACTCCCTCACCCTCTAAATAAATTTGGCCAAGGCTTGCAAAGGCCATTGGGTTTCCATTCTCTGCCGCCATTTTGTACCAAATAATAGCTTCGTTTATATCTTTTTGTGTTCCTAGACCTCTTCGTATTGCATCAGCAAGGAGTACCTGTGCATCGGAATTTCCAGCAGAAGCAGCCAGACGAAACCACTTAATAGCCGCTTCAGTATTTTTCCTGATACCGTTTTTTCCCTCGGAATATATTAGTGCCAACTCCAACTGACTTTTTGGAATTCCAGCCTCTGCTGACCTTTTAAGTTTTACTAAATCCAGTTTTTCGGCAGCATATAAAGCAAAGCCAAAGCACAATATACTTAAAGTCATCATAAGAACGGTTAATACTTGACTGGACTTTACCCAAGCTAAAAATTGTGCTGAATTGAGAGGCCTTAAGTTTAAAAAATTAGAAACCATTTCGTTTTTTTCTCTTTGACACTTCAATCCTCCAAAGAACGAAGAAAAGTAAGATAAGTAGCGGCTGAAGAATTATAAATATAATTATATTTAAAAGATTATAACCTAGACCCGTCCACCTTCCCCAATCTTGAAGTATTTGACGCAAGCCCAAAAAAGCCAATCCACATCCTTTTGAAATTCTTTTGCTGACCACCAGTCAAAATATGTAAAAAAAACATACCCCGTACCTATAGTCAAAATTAAGATTATTATTGTAAATCGAATAACTTTCATCTTGAATTCTGCAAAAATTTATTTTTCAAGCAACCATCCCCTTGTTGCAGGGTCATTAATTGCCCTACATTCATCGTAAAACATCCTGCTATTGCTATGTTCATCTCTCATAGCAGAATTACATAGCATTTCTTGCCACCAACAACCTGGTAAAAAAATAAATAACACTATTGGAACTAGCTTGATTGATCTAGAGTTGGTCATTGTACTATTTTATTAGCTCATGCAGATATTTCAATTATGCTAATGCAAATCAAATAAACATAAGGTTGTTGTTCAAATAATAAGGTAACTTTACTTTCAAATATAGCGTATCGTATTATTAATCAGTATTAAATAGCATTTAAGTTTAGATGAACATATTATGCTGACCCATCTTAATCGACCGATGAATAACACAGGCAATTACTTCTTAAAGTTAATTTATTTCCCAGATTGGATAACACTTTGTCTTTTTAAAATATGTTAATAAAATATTTTCAGAGCTTCAGTCTTGATATAAAATTAAACCAATATATAGAATGGAGAGGAAAATGATTAGTAGAGATGATGTAGACATTGATAAAATCATGTTGAATCCTGATAATCCAAGACTTGCTGAAGCAAAACACAATAACCAATCCAAATTAGACCAGGCAGAGGTTGATTATTATTTGAAAGCGTCTGCAGATGACCACCAAAAAGCTTTGAGAGCATCTATAATAACAGTTGGAAGGATTACAGAGCCTATCCATATTCAGAAATTGAAAAAGTCTGAGGATGGATTTGAGTATGTTGTCTTGGAAGGGAACAATCGCCTTAAGGTATATAAAGACCTACATAAGGATTTTGCAGATAAAAGTGATTATAAAGGTCAATGGAAGAAAATCCCGTGTGAAGTATATGAGAACTATGACAGGGATATTTATGACCAAATACAATTAACTTCCCATGTTATAACAAAAAAACCATGGGAACCCTATGCTCGAGGGGAATATTTATACAAGTTACAGAAATCTGGTAAGACACTTGGCGAACTGGCCGCGATGTGTGGTGGCGATGTTAGAAAGAAAAATTTGCAGCAAGAAATAGATGCTTATAAGCATATGCAGAAATGGAGAGACCCAGAGAGAGATAGTAAACAGAATGAACTTGATTATAACCCTGGCGAATACCAAAAATTTTATCAATATCAGTTAAAAAAATCGAGTTTTAATGATATGGGCTTATCGGAAGACATTTTCTTGGACATGATAGCCCAAGACAAAATTTCCTATGCTAGAGATGTTAGAAAGCTGGATACAGTTTGGTTAAATCGAAATTTTACGCCTGAAGAAAATGAGCAGGTAAAAAACGAATTAATGAAAGATGGCGGTGACACAATACAAGCATTTGCAGAACGTGACCGATTATTGGCTGCGGGTAAAACGGACGCTCTTAAGGTAGACGAAATCATCAAACAGGCAAAAAGCCTCACGAGTGGTATAAGAAGCTTTACCCAGCTAAGCGAAAGAGAAAAATTAGCAAAAGACGAAAACAGCGTTCAAGTTTTTGACCTTTTGGCTGAAGAAGTGAATGATTTTATTGAAGAACTAAGAGACATACAAAAATACATAGTAAACAACTAAACTTCATGCCCGACGCTGCACATGATATGTTTGAAACGTACCTACGGAAGTTTTTAAAAGACCGCTTCCCAGATTACTATAACTCTGAAAAATATGAAATTTATGGCAAATGGGACCCGAGCTTAACCTCAAATAAAAAGGAACGAAGATTTCGCGGTGCTATTCCAGATTTAGCCATTTTATCGAAAGAATCTTATGAGGTCGTTTGTATCGGTGAGGCAAAAAGGCTAGAAGATTTTAGTACAAAAGGATTGGACCTGTCCTACCGTAGTAAGATCCAGTCAATGGAGTATGTGGATTGGCTTTTAGCGCATAAAGATCAATATAAGAGGCTCGAGTTGGTTTACTCTGTACCAAGAACATTTCATGCGACTACAAACAACATCTTAAAGAGAATGCTATCAAAAAAAAGTATTCAAATTGACACATTTGTTATAAGTAAATGGCCATTGGAAAATGCATAATAAATACCAACATAGGCTGGAGCCACTTGACTTTCAGGAAAAAGCTTTCAATAAATTCAAATCCTCTGATATCGCAGCAATTTTTTTTGAGCAGGGTTTAGGAAAGACTAAAATTGCAATTGACTTAATGCTCCATTGGTTGCAAAACGGTGACCTTGACAAAATGTTTATCGTTGTCAAAAAAGGTCTCGTAAATAACTGGTATAGTGAAATTAAAAAACATACTTTCATGATCCCAGCAATACTTTCCAATACGAAATCGAAAAATACTAGTGTTTTTATGTCTCGTGTAAATGTTTTGGTTTTGAACTATGAAATAATACTGAACGAATTTGAGAGAATTTATGATCTTGGAAAGATTAGAAATCTTGGCATAATTTTAGATGAATCGGCAAAAATAAAAAACCCTGAAGCAAATATTTCAAAGAAGCTTCACCAAATTTCAGACAGGTTCAAAAAAAAAGTAATCATGACAGGAACTCCTTCAGCAAATAGGCCCGAGGACTATTGGTCCCAAATATTTTTTTTAGATAGAGGCAAATCTCTGGGCGAAAAACACAAGGTATTTTTTGAAAAAGTAAAAATTTCTAATGATCTTGTAGATGACCCTCAGTATCAAAATAAATTAATTAAAAACATAGAAGATATCAAAGAAAAGATTGCAGGTTTCACATTAAGAGAAACTAAAGATAGCTCGAGTATAGAACTCCCTGAAAAAATATTTGAAAATATCTTTATAGAATTTTCTTCTGAACAAGGAAAAATTTATACGAAAGCGCTCACGGAATTGAGAACAAAAATAGAGAAGGAAAACATCTCATTTGAAGATAACGTAGAGGCATTTTTAAAAAGAATAATTAGAATAAGACAAATTTGTTCGAACCCCAAAATGCTTGACTTAAGTTTTAACGAAAAGACTAACAGGTTACAAAAAACTCTGGAGCTAGTTCGATCGATAGCTGAGAAAAATGAAAAATGTATTATATGGACCTCCTTTAAATATAATATCAATTATTTGAAAGTATTCTTAGAGAAATTTAATCCCGTTGCTTTAGACGGATCAATGCAGAATGATGAAAGAAAATTGAGTGTAACAAGGTTTCTTGAGCAAGAAGATACCAAGGTTTTGATAGCAACTCCTCAGTCCTCTAAAGAAGGACTTACTTTAACAGTTGCAAATCACTGTATATATTTTGACAGAACACTCAGCTTAGATGATTATCTTCAGTCACAAGACCGAATACACAGAATAGGTCAGACTAAAAATTGCTTTTATTATAATCTTATAATAAAAAACTCGGTTGACGAGTGGGTTGAAAGTCTTATTGACGCAAAATCTTTATTCGCAAAGCTTTCTATTGGAGACATATCTAATGTTGAGTTTTCAGAAAAAATAAAGTTTAATTTTGGAGAATTAATAAAAAAGGTACTCGAGGTAAGTTAGTGGCCGAAGAAGTTATTAATTATCAGAATTTCGAATTTGAAAAGGTTCCTTTTGAGAACCTTAAGTTTTGGCTTGATAATCCGAGAGTCTCCGATTGGTTTAAAGAAATGCAAGAAAGGCCCGGTGAGATTACAGATACTGATGCTAAACAGTATTTGGTTCACGGTGAAGGTAAAGAAGAATACAAAATTCAGAAATTAGCTGATGATATTTGGAAAAATAATCTAGCTGATGAACTACTTGTTAATAAGATAAACCCATCGGGAGAATATATAGTTTTTGAAGGAAATCGGCGTCTCGGCGCACTTCATTATATATGGGAGACGTGGGGCGACCTCGCTAGCACCAAAGAAAAATTCACAGATATAAGTTGCAAAGTATATAATAACCTTGATGAAGACAGTATGCATCAGCTTGTCAAGATGTACCATGGGGAAGGCAAAAAACTTAGTTGGACACCTTATGCAACGGCTTTAAATAATTATTTAAGACATATGAACGGTACCCCGATAGAAAAGTTGGGCTATCAAGGTAAAAAAAATTCGATTCAAAAGGCGCGTACCGAAATCGAAGCAATTAGGTTAATGAATAGAAATGGAGTAACACAAAAAGACCGCTTTTCATACTTTTTGGTTTATCAAAAGTTTCTTGAACAAAAGGCGAGGAAAGATAGCAATCAACTTTTATTAGATAAGATTTTTCCCGATGATAAGGAAGTAAATCTCAAAAAACTGGAGTACAATTTAGTCCAAGTATTTTTGTCAGATAGAAAGAACCACGGCGCAATAAATGTAAGAAATACATTGAAAGAAGTGTCTAAGAGTAAACTTGGTCAGCAAAAACTTAGAGCTTTCGTTCAATCAGGGGATTTCGATACTCTTCAACGTTGGGCTGAAGGAGCTGCTCCCTCTGGTAACGCTGAAAAGGTAGTATCTGGAATTGCTGATGATTTATGGAATCACCGAGACATAATTGAAAAAGCTATGGAAAAAAGTGGAGCAAATCTTGGGAAAAGAAACAAGATGAGACAATTACTCAGAAAAATTTATGCCTCTCTTTCAAAATATGACCCAGAACTATTTCCAGAAAAAGAAGACTGATTAAGGTTTCGGCCTAATTTTTAGGACTCATAATTTTTAAAAAATAAAGATATGGAAACCACGACTTAACGCTTTAACTTTGTGTTGCTCGCTTGTATAATACGCCATGGCAAATAAAAATATTTTACTTATCGAGCCCGACTACAAAAATAAATACCCTCCTCTAGGTCTTATGAAAATAGCACAGTATCATGGACCTAATGGGAAGAGGGATAACGTCAAGTTTATTAAAGGAAAAGATAAAGAAGTCGAGAAACAAGTTTGGGATAGAATATACATCACTACCCTTTTCTCTTTTGAATGGAATAAAATATCCGAAACGATTGATTATGCTTCTAAAATAACAAACCAACAACATAATAAAATTTTTGTGGGTGGTATTGCGGCATCACTTATGAAGGGTAAGTTTTTAGAACAGGATAAATGGCGCGGCGTTCGAGTTATAGGAGGTTTGCTTGATAAATCGCCATCTGAGTCTTTAGAGCTTGATGAATTTGAAGAAGAATTATATTCAGATGACCTCTCGAGCACACCGATAGAAGACCTGATTCCAGATTACAGTATTTTGGACCAAGTAGATTACAAGTATCCAGTCTATGATGCTTATTTTGCCTACGCTACACGAGGATGTGTTAGAAAGTGTTCTTTCTGCGGCGTACCAAAATTGGAAGGAGGAATGAGAGAGATGCCTCCATTGTCAAAGATTGTAAATGGGATAACCAATTTATATGGGGAAAAGAAAGACCTGATCTTGATGGACAATAACGTAGTAGCCTCTCCGCGTCTATCTGAAATAATTGATGAGGTTGTGGACCTTGGGTTTGGTCCAGGCGCAACCATAATAAATTCGATAACAAAAAAACCAAATGTTAGAAGAGTAGATTTTAATCAAGGTGTTGATGCGCGAATCCTGGCTAAGTCTGAACATTTTATGAAACAATTAAGTAGGATTTGCCTATCGCCCCTTAGGATTGCATTTGACCATGTCGGTTTAATGAAACCTTATGAGCAAGCAGTTCGATATGCAAGTGCCTCTGGATTAAATTTTCTTTCAAACTATATGCTTTACAATTTCCACGATAGCCCTACTGACCTTTTTCAAAGAATGCGGATTAACGTGAGTTTAAATGAGGAACTAGGAACTCAGATATATTCATTTCCAATGCGCTATCAACCAACAGACAGGCCTGATAGAGGGCACATTGGTAAACATTGGAATAAATATTATTTGAGATCGATTCAGCTTATACTTCAGGCAACTCATGGGGTTGTTAGTGGATCGCCCGATTTTTTCAAAAAAGCCTTCGGTGATACTGAAGAAGATTTTCATAATATTTTGAAACTTCCTCACAAGTTTATTTTTCATCGTGACTGGTATCAAAAATATGAGGGGCGTGCTGAGTTCGATGAGTACAGGTCACAATATAACAGTCTATCAGAATCTGAGAAAGAAGAGGTCTTAGAGTTATTATGTGAAAACACACAATCTCGTTATAAAGAAGCCTCTATGATGCTCAAGAATACGAAAGTACAGAATGTAGTTAAATTTTTTGAACCGCTTACAGCTGAGGAAACAATTAACATTTCACAAAAACAAAAGAAGCTTAAAAGTGAAAGTTTTGAAATTAAGATGATGGACGATGAAATAGTAGAGGACGCTGGTTTAGATCATGACCCAGAAAAAGAAACCGTAGAACAATTTAAATCAGTTATAAACAGATAAAGATGGAAGAAAAAAGTAGTAGTGCGGTATCGGTAGATCAAATTACAGTAGGAAAAGACTTACTTGAGCTTTTGTCATCAGGTATGTACCTAGACCCTCTGACGATCTTTAGAGAGTATGTTCAAAATTCATGTGACTCAATTGAAGAAGCTGTCAAAAAAGGGGCGCTAAACTCTAATGACGAAGGACGAGTGTCAATAAGTATCAACCCTATAGACCGAACAGTGACCATTAAAGATAATGGAATTGGTATAGGATCAATATCTTTTCTTAAAACATTATTATCATTCGGTAATAGTGGAAAAAAAGAAACAGATGCCAGAGGGTTTCGTGGAATAGGGCGTCTTGCGGGTTTAGCTTATTGCCAAGAACTTGTTTTTCATAGCAAAACAAAAGAAGAAGATACGGTAAACGTTTTAACATGGGACTGCCGAAAACTTAAAAGTTTACTAGTCGATCCAAAGATAAAGTCTGGGCTGGCAGACATTGTGTCTCAGGCAACTAAATCAGAAAAGTTTAAGGCAACTAGTGAAACAGATAAGCACTTTTTTAAAGTAGAAATGAAGAAAATACTCAGAATAAAAAACGATGTCCTTCTAAACGCAAGCTTAATCGAGCAATATTTATCCCAAGTCGCTCCAGTTCATTTCTCAGATGATTTTAAATTTAAGGAGCAAATAAGGTCTCATTTAAATAAATACTGTAATCTACAAGAACATAATATCTTTATTGGGGAAAATAAGGTCTTAAGACGTTTTAGAAACCATTTTGAATTCTCTACTAAGGTTACCGATTACTTTACAGAATTTGAGGAAATAAAAGTTGTAGATAATGATGAAAATTTGCTAGCCGTCGGATTTTTACTTCATCATTCTTACTATGGAGCGATAAATAGGACTGCCGATATCGCAGGATTAAGAGCAAGGTCTGGAAACATTCAAATTGGCACTAATGTATTGTTTCTCGATCTTTACCCCGAGCAAAGATTTAATGCATGGACCATAGGTGAGATACATGTATTGAGCGATAAACTTGTTCCGAATGGGCGAAGAGACGACTTTGAAAAAAGTAACCAATATTACAATTTTTTAAATTATGTTAGCTTAATTACAAAAAGGGTTTCTGACATATGCCGTCAGAAATCTCTCCAGAGAAATCAAGAAAAGGTGTTCGACTTTTCTAAAATTAAGTCTCAAAGGAAAGATGAAAGTGCAAAGAACATAATCAAAGAGGTTAAAAAAAGCATAAAAGACGAAAAAAAACTTACATTGATCAAAACAGTAATATATGACGAGCTTTCTAAGTACTAAAACCTAGAATAGAAATCTTTCTGCTGAATAAAAATTCAATAGACAAAACTGATAACAAAAAAATTAAATACCTAGAATTTTTTGCCAAAAGCCTTTCTTTTGCCAATAAAATCCTTTACTTCTCTGATATTTTAAACCTTTACTCTTTGCCTGCTCAATTATCTCTAATAAAACGCTTGCCTGAGAAAAACTTAAAGACTTATTTTTTTCAACTTTAATTATACACATGTCAAGAAAATCGATATGTTCCTGCAAAAAATCACCCCTTGATTTTAACCATTGCCTGAGGGTTTTCAACTCACTTGGCGAATATGAATCTGCTTCACTGATAACCTCATCTTTATTAATTGATACTTCAAATTTTATCTTTTCTTTCTCATCTTTTTTACTTTTAACTTCCTCCTTTTTTGAGGTAGCCTCAGAGGATAATTCTTTTTTGAGGTTTGCAGGCTTCCATTTATAGAGCTCCTGCAAGCTCACATTGGTCTCGGCAGTATTATAGGAGATACACTTAAAGACGATATGCACGGGTTTGTTTTGCTGAGGTACATGCCATTCATACTCTAACGTTCCACAGTAGATAAAAGGCAGTGAAGTTCCTTTATGCTTTTCAATCATTCGACAAAATAAGAGTACTGTTAACTCTTTATTTATTATTTTTTTAATCATAGGTGTTTCAAGATGTTGATTATTTTGACTGTCCCAATGAAAACTATGTTCGTTAAAATAATCGTTGTATTTAAACTCGACCTCTTTATTTCTCTTATCTAAAGTGCAAAAGAGAAAAATATATTTCTTCTTGAATGATACAATTCCTTCTCGAGAGATCGAAAACCTATCAGTTTTTAGAACTTCATCTAAATCTCTCCTCTTATATTTTTTTCCACGCTCAAGACGATGGTGTATCTCAATAGTATTTTGTTCAGAGGAATTGGAGGGTTCTTTTGGAATACTTTTACCGCGTGGTTCAGACATTGCTGCACAGTACTGACAGCGGTTTGTTCCGGGCGCAACTTCCAGTCTAATTTTTTCTAGGGGCTCACCGCACCGCTCACAAAATTCATTGGAATAAAGAGAGATTCCCTTTTTATCAAGCATATATATGAGAGATTTTCTACTCCTTTGGAAATATTTTTCTAATTCTTCAAAGTTTGTTTCTGACTGATATTTATCGAGTAGTATGTTTTTCTCTAATTCCGTTATTTTGAAGCCATGATTCAATAAAAAACCTTTCTTCAAATTTTCCACCCTTTTTTCTTCTAACTCTGTTTTTAATAAACCCGTTTCTTCAAAACCTTCTTGTTCCTCAATTTTAAAAAAATCTTTGAACTGATCTTGGTACTCTGGTGGTAAAGTGTCTCTATTTTCCCCAAATTCACTTGCTTGATAGCCCATTCGTTCTGCTATTTGGAATAATTTTTCAACTCTATCTATTATCTCCTCACTCATTTTTAGATTGTCTGATGGTAATTCACCATATTTACTATACTCCTCTAAAATCGGTAACGCTGACTGAAGGATTTCTCGGTCTTCAATCTCAATTTTTTTAGTCCTTTTTGACCATTGAATTAATTGCTGTATTTCAGCGGATCCTTTTTCTTTAAGCACATGAAAAGTTTTAGAAACTTTGTCATTATGGCGCTTCTTAGGTATCTCCTGTGTAGTTGCCTTTGGTATTTTATTTTTTCCTAAAGGCTTATACGACTGCAACTCAGAAATTACTTTCTTGAAAGGATATTGATCAATTTTAGAATTTATATTGTCAGTTTTAATACCAAGAGAATCTGGTAGGTCATAATCAACAGAGCCCCTTAAAGCATAATCAGCAAACTCTTCATCTTCGTGTTCTTCATAAGTATCTGTTTGTTCATCTAAATCAAAAGCGTCCCCGGTCGTGCTATTAATCAAAATTTTGTCATCATATCGTTCTTTATGTCGAATTCTTTCCGGTTTATTTTCTTTCTGAATTTTCTCTTCCTCGTTTATTTTTTCAATAGTATTTTTTCTTATTCTTTTCTTTTCATCAAAGCTGGGGTCCTTGGCTTTAATTAGTGTCACTAAATCACAAATATTAAACTCAATATTCAAATCGATTAAAGTTTTTGTCTTAATGGAATATCTTTTCATCATTATTCCATCAGAAAATAGTGATATACGCAGTCTCTTTACTGGATACTCGAGAATGATATCAGCTAGGTCGCTGGCATTCTCTGTTGCCCGGAAGTCATTTTTATTTGCTTTTTTCAGGCCAACAAAAAAATTGTAAACATTTAAAATTTTATCATAAAGCGAATCTTTATTGAGAAGATACTTTGACTTAGCACCCTCGAAACAGGTTGTATAGAGATCAAGTATTTCATCCTCGAAATAATATGCATAGCCTTCGACCATTTTTGCTTTCCCTTCAAAAGGTCCTGTAATCAATTCTCCTTTGAATTGAGAAAACTTATCAGTACAATGAATTAGAAAGTCATCAGATGATATTTCTTCCTGACCATTGCCGCCGCCCTTAATAAGAAATCTTAAATCGTTTAACTCTTTCGATATACGATCATTTATATCTCTTGTCTCGTTTAACTCATTATTTGGCATAGACGCTTCATTACACTATTTAGCTTTTCAATCATCAAAAGTTAATGTCCTATTATTTCTTATTTCTCCCACAACACTTCTTGAAAATAAGCCTCGGACCCTGGGTGATTTTTCAATATCTCTTAACGCGTCATTGATAGATTTCCATTTTACTCGTTCTCCATCCCGAACAGCACCTCTACCATCAACCAGTTCAATAAATTTAGCTTGAGCTTCTCTCGACAAACCAATTGCACTTTTTGTGAACATAAAATCTTTTCCAGAATATTCTTTAGGGTCATCTGCAATGAACTCTGCATCGTCAGCACTAAATTCCGGTATTTTTTCAGGCTTTACAAAATTATCGTAGTTATACCCATCTGGAAACCAATCCTTCCACTGAGCATTTTGGATTAATCTTTCTTCAACATTTAACCAATCACTTTTTTCGCCATTAAAAGATAATATCAATTCGTCCTTTGCTCTTGTCATTGCCACATAAAGCTGACACCCATATCGATATCTTTCATCTTGGTCTACATCTGCCGGAGGAAGAATATCTTTACTACAATTCAAAATAACCATTAGATCAAATTCGTAACCTTTGGTCTGCTCCAAATCCGATAATACTAACCTGTCATTAATAGGTGTATCATGACCTTCCAAAAGTCGTAAGCCTACCTCAGTGGCAAACCGCCTCATTTCAAAATGAGTGTAGCCAGCAATTGCTATGCAGCACCTCGAATTATTATCTTTGGTATATTCATTTATATATTGTCTGGCATAAGCAAATTCCTCTTCAAGCGAATTTGCACTGTATATCCAGGGAGCACTTGAGTGACGATTTGCAAATTTTGGGTCAAGCAACTCTAGGTCATCATCTTGAACAAAGTCATCAACCAGATTTTCAAGCAAAACATGATAAGCGACCTCTAAGATTTGTTTCGTATTCCGGTAGTTTTTTAGAACCTTTCGTTTATTTGCATTATCTATTTGAATACCCGCTTCCTTGAAATTTCTTTGCTTTGGAAGGACAGTTTGTGAAATATCTCCACAAAGAAACAAATTTTGGTTCGTATCTGCTGATCTAGCCAAAATTGCTAATTCTGTGGTTCCAAAGTCTTGCGCTTCATCAACAATTATATGTGTATACTTTGGCTCAAGTTGCTCTAAATATTTCGATAGTGCCGTAGTAAGCCCCAAATAGTCAATAATACCTACCGACTCCATTTTTTCTTCCCAAAGCTCTAGACCGGTTAGGATCTCTTGTTTGCTTTGTTCATCAAGACTTGTTCTTCTACCCTTCCTGCTAGCGTGTAAATAGTCACTCCTTTTATCCTTAAACCAACCACTGCGTATCCAATCGAACTCCTCTCTAATGTAATGTTCTGCATTTACACCTCTTGCAAGTAAATTGCGGTGTACCCTCTCTAGCACTTTTGCATCATCATTATTATTTTTTTGCCGGTAATATTCACGAAAAACCTGGTCTATGTGCTCGTCTAAATCATTTTTTTCTGAATAGTAGTTTTTTCTCTTTGGCTCAAACTCTCCAAGATACTTTTGAAATAA
The DNA here is from genome assembly GCA_902540655.1 of uncultured Alphaproteobacteria bacterium. Classification (GTDB taxonomy): domain Bacteria; phylum Pseudomonadota; class Alphaproteobacteria; order Rhodobacterales; family Rhodobacteraceae; genus CACIJG01. The sequence goes on from CACBNQ010000001.1 coordinate 48,080, forward strand.
AGAGAATAGTGAATGTACCTCAATTACCTCAGAGCATTCCTTTTCTGGGTCCATATGCTCTAATAATTTTTTTATTAAGCCAGCAAGGCAGGGGTTTAAAGTAACCACCAGAATTTTTCTATTTTTATCCTCTTGAGCTAGTCTAAAAGCACGTTTAATCGCTATGCAAGTCTTTCCGGACCCAGAAATGCCAGAAAGCTGTGAGGGGCCCTGAAAGTCTTCTCTCATTATTTTATCTTGGTCTGGATGCATAAATAGAAACCAGTCTTCCAGCGAACCATACTTTGAGAAATTATTGATATAGTCATTGTACTCTTCGGAGCCAATTCTAAGAACTTTAAAACTATCCCCGCTAACAACTTCTATCAAGTCTTCAGGGTCGACATCAGAAATCTCTTTTGCTTCGCCTACATGAAGCTCAATTAAATCTTGTGCTGTCTCAACATCTTTTTGCAAAAGAGCATCAAATACGTCTTTAAGTAATAAGCCAAGCTCTTTCTTTTCGATACTTTTGCTTACCTCTATAAGTTCTTCGGGGGAACAGTTTGTTGTCACTCTGCTAATTTCCAAAACTGCAGAGCTTGGAAATAATTCTACAAATTTTTTAGCTTCATTTTTGGGAAGCCGGTCAAGTAAAGGTACCGATGCTTGTTGGTGGTCAGAAAGCCAGTCTGTGCCAGTCACGACGTCCTCCACAACATCGATACTTGGTTTTAGCGCCTTTATTTCGCCGTTTTTGTCCACAATTGGTGTGAAGTTCTTATTTTTATTGATCCATTTGTCTACACTGTCATGGTCACCAGCAAAGCATAAAATTATCATTTTATCTTTTTGAACAGTTACTAACCTAGGAGCTTGTGGCCCCCCAAGTTCATACTTTATACAACTTTTAATTCTATTTTCACCGTGGTCCGTAACTTTTAAATTTCTAAACACATCTCTAGGATTTGTTTTATGTTCTTGCAAAGCGACTAGAACACCAGCAACTTTTTCATATGGTTTTTTAAACAAACTACCCTTATTTCTAAAATCTCGTAATGACGAATGGAAATCTTTATATACAAGTGCTGCTTCCATAATTTTCTTCAACAATAGGTTATATTCAGTCAAATATCGGGAGTATAAGAATCTCCAAAAGATAGATATTTTAGTACAGCTTATAAACCTTTCTCAAGAAATTAATTATTATTAGCAATTTGGTGTTGATAAAATTTTATAGATAGTGTATCTGGATAGGATCTTTCAATTAGCTAAAAAAAATGTGGCAAACCTCTTTGCTCATTGTTGCTATTGGAAGGATTAAATCATGACAAACTATTCTATTATTTCATATGCAGTGGCTGATTACTGCTTAGACGATATTAATGTAAACATTTATTTTGCGCCTGAAGTCTTAACCTGTTTTTTTAATGCAACCGAGCTCGCTTCGGAAGTGGCAAAAACCGGTGGAAAGTCAAAAATTTTCGGTGGTATATTCTCAATAATTAAAAGTCAAATTTCTCAATATCAAACTTTTGAAATATGGTATGACCTGATCGAATATAAGGGAGTACAATTAGTGTGGAAATCAAAGTTTATCAAAAATACAAAGACTATGCTTGTTGATGTCTTGCATTTTGAAAACAAGAAAGAAGAAAATGAGGTTTTTCATTAGCGAGGGTGTATTCCCTCGTTTTTCTTTGTGCTACTCCGTCGTATTTCCTTTTACTATTGGAACTACCTCTTTTAATGCTTTATTAAATCCTGTTTCGTGTTTCAATAAGGTTGAACGATCCCATTTTAAATCATCGGAAAAACAATTTAATGACCAAAGAGGTTCAATGCCCTTTGGGTTCACGTATCTGCTTGTATTAATATTTTGAAAATGCTGAGCAATTCTTGCCTCTTGTCTATGCTCAAATCCCAACATTTGTGTTGTTTTACTTTCCCCTACATAACAACGATAGTTTCCTTGCTTCGGGTTAGGGCTTTCTATCAAGACAAAGTATACAACACCAGCACCGATAGGTTCTTTTACCTCGCTTTTCTTATATAGGCGGACTGCACTCCTTGCTTTTTCTAACCATGGAATAGGCCATAGTTTCTTCTCTTTAAACAGGTTTTGAAACACTTTAAACTTTTTATACTTTTTTCTTTTAAATCTGATCTTCGCTTCATCTAAAGCTAGTGTTGCCATCTCCAGTGCGGGGTGAGGCCGATCTAGTGAGAGAGAAATAAATCGTTCAAGATCAGGCCAACAAAAAGTTATAAATGGTCTGTCTAGTGTTAAATCTAAATCATCTTTCATCGGTTTTTTTCTGAAAACTCTCGTTTCATTTTCATCATCAGGTAATTTCTGTTCATGACTTAAAAACCAGTTTTCATCGAATTGTGTCATTTGAAAGCTTCCCCATTAAACATGGTAAGTTTACACAGAAAAACTGTAAAAAGTTAAGACCTTTAAAAAAAGTTCACGTGCACTTTTTTTAGTGGAAAAAGCGCACCAAATAGTATTGGTGCGCTTTCTGTTTTCATTCGTTCTTACCATTTTATCAATCTGATAAGATTATTTTTAATTTTCTGATTTTTCTTTTCGGTCTCTATCTGATCTATAATTGTGAGAGCCTCAATAATAAAGGGTCTAAGATTATCCACACTGTAAAGTAGTTTTAAACTTTCCCTAAGCTGATCTTTGTTTTTAAAAATATTTGTTTTAAATTTCTGATAGTGTTTTTGCATTTATATATTCCTTAAGCTAGTGCTGGAGTTCTTTTCGGTCTTCTGCATACATCATCAAGTATGCCAGCTCGTCTAAGCTTCGACCTCTGTTGTAAAAGAAGCGATAAATCTGAGAATGCTCTTTTTTGGTATCTGATAAATCCTCCAAATGAGCCTCAAAAATTCGCTGAGCTTCTTCGCGAGGTGTTTCGAGTAAATACTTTACATGAAGCATTGTTTCTTCATACATATCTTCCCAATAATCGGAAGCTGTGTATGTATCTTCATACTCATCACTCATCTATCTACTCAACGATCTTCAGTAATGGCTGTTTCTTTTTATTTTCTTTTGGTAACCATCTTTTGAAACGATTTGGATTGTCACCTTCTGGTACATACCATCTCTTAGCTTCAGGGTCCCATCGACCACCAGCTCCTTTACAGATATCTTTTTCAGAATATGGACAATTTAAGTAAACTCGTTCTTTATTTGACATTGATTTCTCCTTTTTTTGTTCAGCGAAAGGAGAAGAAAATAAGGACATTTTAGTCTTCTTATTTTTTTCTTTCCTTTCAAAGTATTCTCAAGGAAAGAAAAAAATAAGAAGACTAATAAAGATGATAGCAAAAAAAAGCTAACGCTCTAATACCACACAAAATTTAAATAAATTGGGAAGGCATAAAAGATAACTAAATAAACTTTAAAGTCAACTCTATTATTTTTTCAGTCTTGCTAAACTTTGCTTAACTTTTTCCAGAAAAGTCTTTTTAGTCTTTTTTTTATCTGGTGCCCTGATATCTATTTTGGGATTAGAAATTATGAAACCACCCTTAAAGATCGGGTCATCTTCTTTTAACTCAACCCACTTAATTTCCTCTTTTTTTCTCATCTTCTTTGCCAATAATGTTAAAACCTAATTGTTCTAATTTGGTTATTAATCTGTTTATTAACTTTTCTTCATCAGTATCTTTATTAATGCCTTCAAGAAACAAAAGTTGTTTTGAATTTTTTTTTCTATGTTCCATGATTAAATCAACCTATTGAGTTGAGTAATTTATTAAACCTTTGCCTTGAAAATAGACCAGCTTCTATAAAGTGTTTAGGCTGTTCAAAGGCCGTTTTTTCCTTAATAAATACAGAAAACATTTCCTCTAATGCTTCAACTCTACTCTTTCCATCTATATGTCTTTTGCAAACTCTACCGTAGGTCAGGTCCTGACTATGCCATTTTAAATTCTTTAAGAGAGCAGCCCCATCTCTCAAATCATATCTTGGAAGACTAAAGGCAGTTATGGTCCAAAGACTGTCTATTGTTCCTCTTGTGCCAGCTGTTACCGAATATAAGGCTTCCTCTATAAGGTCCATGCCAACGCTAACAGTGTAACAACAAACAAATTTTGTATGTCTTGGCCATATTGCTGCTCCGCCCACTCCACTAAAACCATTAATAGGCCATGGAACAACTTCAAAAACTTTTTCTTTTAACATGATGTTTCTCCGCTTTAGTACTTCTGACCCTATGCCAAGGCGTACAAGTTGGTATTTAAATGCCTAAAGTGGTTTTAACATATAAATGCCTTTTTTCAACAAAAATTTAAATACTTTAAAAAATGTCATTGACATTTTAAAATGTTACTATTACATTAAAAACTGTAAATAACATTAAGGAACCATTTTGGCATCAATACAGAGTGAACAAAGCTGGATAGGCACTACAGAGGAATTCGCATCATTATGCGAGGTCTGGCTTAAAAATAAAAATATTGGGAAACCAAACACTCAGGTGAGCGTAAGGCTTGTTCGGGACTATGTAGCTAGAGGTATTTTATCTCGTCCTTATCCCAAAGGTAAAGAGGTAGTTTTTGCCTATGAGCATCTAGTACAATTTTTAGCTTGTCGCTACTTGCTAGAAGAAGGATACGCTTTAAAAAGAATAGCGGATGATATTCAAACATCTGGACTGGATGTTGTCTTAAGCTGGATACCTGGAGAGGCTACTGATAGGGCGATGAGCCTAATTGACGAGTTCAAAAAAGGTAACATAGAACCAGAAGTTCTTGAATCTAGGGCAGAACTTCCATTTGACGAAGACGCTTCATATGATGAGCCCTCTTTATCGGCTTCTGCCCCCTCAAAAGCGCCTTCAAATTATCACGAACGCACTCGTAAACGGGCAGCGTACAAGGTGGATAATAATCCTGAATACTTTGATCAGTATTTTGATGCCGTTAGAGATTTTGATAAAGACTTCACAAAAGTTATAAAACAAGACCTGACAGCAATTCAACTAAAGTCATGGCTCATTTTATTTATTGATAGATTAAAACTCGGAAATCTTACGATTGAAGAGGCAGAAGAAATTGGAGAGGCCATTAAGGCCGCTTTAATTAACCAGGCGAAGCTACCTGACAGAGATACTTTTATGAAAAAAGAAAAGTAACGCCCGGAATAAAATTTAAAATTCTACCCTAACGCCAAAAAAAATCGAATTTTGGTGAACAGGAGAGGTTTGTTTAAAATTGAAAGGAGAAAGCAAATGATAGATTTAAAAATAAAAGCGCAGAGACCCGCAATAATTAAGGGATATGAAAATGAGATTTATGCATTAGTTAAAGCGTCGGCAAGTGATAACGCAGAGCACTCGGAAAGTTTACCCCTCAATTTATCTATTGTTATAGATAGATCGGGTTCTATGGCAGGAGTCCCACTTGAAGAAGCAAAGAAAAGCGCCGCATATATAGTCAGTAAAATGCGGGATATAGATAGATTAGCTATTGTGACCTATGATCATAATGCACGAGTAATACTACCTTCCCAAAGAGTACTTAACAAGGCTGCGATTAACGAGGTTATTTTTTCAATTACTGGCGGTGGAAGCACTGATCTTCATCAGGGATGGCTTGCTGGGGCAGAAGAGGTAGCAAGAAATAAGTCTGCAAACAGTTTAAACAGAGTACTTCTGCTTTCAGATGGAAATGCTAATTCGGGAGAGACCTCTACAGAAGTAATAAGCTCGCAGTGCGGGCAACTTGCTGACGAAGGTATCATTACATCAACTTATGGGCTTGGACATCATTTTAATGAACAGTTAATGATTTCGATGGCAAGAACGGGTCTTGGTCAGAGCTATTATGGAGAAACTGCTGATGATCTACTTGATCCCTTTCAAGAGGAGTTTGACCTTTTGATTAATACCTTTGCCTGGAATCTAAAACTTAAAACCGAAGCTCCCAACTTTGTAGATTTTGAATTGTTAAATAAATTCAAAGTAGCAGAGAATGACCATGCTTGCTGGCATCTTCCTGACCTCGCTGAAGGCGGGGAGGCCTGGGCCTTATTCAAACTCAAGGTAAATGATCTGAATGAAAATGCGAAAACTATAGAAGTTCTTCGATGTAATTTATCGTATGAAACGAAAGTCAATGATGAAGTTAAAATTCATAATGAGGGACCGATAAAGCTTGTGTTGGATCGATTATCTCCTTCTGCTTTTAACGCCATTGCAGAAGATGAAGAGGTAAAAAGACGCCTTGATGAACTTACTATTGCAAATCTTCAAGAAAGAGCAAGAGAGGCATCTCTTAGGGGCGATTGGGTAAGAGTAGAGCAAATTATTGTAGAGGGACGTCGCGTTGCGGGTACTAATGAATGGCTCCAAAATAATCTTTCAGAATTAGCAGTTTTTGCAAAGAGACAACAAAGAGATCAATTTAGTAAAGAAGCGATTTATAGCGCTGATAAAATGAATAGGAGATTAAGCAGCTCAACCGAAATGCACTCAATGGACTACGATATGTCAGCTGAAATAGATAAGAAAGCCTACCTTAGACGTAAAGTAAGTAGAGGAAAAAGAATGCCCCGCCTTTAAGATTGGCAGAATAAATAAAGAGATAAAATAAAATTTCTCCTTATAATAAAATATGGTCAATAAAGAAATGATGCATCCCTCAATTCAGATATGTTCACTGGAGGCTGCACGTGAAGGCGATCTTTCCATATACAACGGTGTTATTACAATTGAGGACACAACTATTGAAAACCCCTTTAGGATTTTGGATAAGGCGTGTCCTCAATTGGTCCTTCGATTTGATGATATAAGTACACCTGTAGACGATTGGATTGAACCATCAGAAAAACATGTAATTTGAGCATTAAACTTTGCGGATACTTTAGGTCCATCAGCTTCTTTGCTAATACACTGTCATTGGGGAATAAGTCGTTCTTCGGGCATAGCTCTTGCTATCATTGCGAAAGGTTTAGGCAAAGGCAAAGAAACAAATTCTGTGAAACTGCTAGAGCAAATCAACCCCTATTGTCGACCAAATGCGTTAGTTGTCTACCTTGCAGATGAAATATTGGAAAGAAATGGAGATTTATTTAAAGCGACAAGTAAACAGCTGAACCTTACTGGTTCCATTAAACCCACTTACAACTTTTGACCCCAACATTACCCCCATTCTCTTTCCATTATTCAAGAAGATACTTGATTTTTTCAGCGCCTCAAGACGGTCAAAAAATTACCGCCTCACCCGTCATAGGCTTTCCTATCTTTGCGAAAAACTATCGGACACTTACATACTTTTCATGCCATTTACTGTTAGCTATCACCTTGATTTTTAACTAACTCTAATTTGTTCTTTATTGGTTCAGGACTGATATATGACCACAGTTCGTCCTCAGACATTTCCCCTTTATCAAGATATTTGAGTAGGTATTGCGCTGAATGCTCGACTAGCAATCTTGTTTTATGCGATTGATCTAATATTTTCTGCGCGCTCTTTTTAATATTTTCTGCCTCGTTTTTAACTGTTTGATAATCATTTAGCACTTTAACGAGTTGCTGAAGCATAAGTTTTAAATGGTTGGTATTGATTTTTTTAAAATCAGATTTCGACAAAATTAATTCTCTACTTAAGACGTATGCTAAAGCTAGATTTTTGAAGTCATTTTTTTGCGTCGATACAATCACAATAAATCCTACATGTGGAATGTAAGTTATGCCCTCTTTCGCTTCTTTTTTGATTGTATTATCAACCTTTTCCTCATCAAAAACGATAATATTTAGCTTAGATTTTCTATTAGCTGAGGTTTCTATAAGCTGTGCTAAAGCTGTATCCGATTTAGCAAGAGGATCACGTTTTAATAGCGAACCGAAATTAACACTTTTATCAAGTTTTACTTCCAACCCAATTTGCTGATTTTCATCACCATCAATCTGTATAAGGATATCGCCAGTCTTATTGCCTTTAATGTTTCCATCCATTTTGGATGTGTCATCTATCTTGTCTTGCTTAAAATTAAACTGATCTGCTAATTGCCGCAGAACTGTAATGACTTCTACTTCTGCATCAAACCCTTTAGATGCCGTCTCTTCAAATCGAATATTTTTAAGCTCTAGCACGGCTTTTAGCGTATTTAAGTGCTTACCTAGTTGCCCTTCTGTGCTGTGAAGAAAATGATGGAGGTCACCCTTAAGCGCCGCCATTATACCGATGCCTAATGCCTCCTCTATTGCCTTTTCACGCTCTGCCTGTGGTAGCTTGTTCACATACTCAACGACTAGCTCATTATCAATTACTACCTTGTCTATATGTAACTTGTTGTCTCTAATCTGTATTGCCATAACTGTCTCACTTCAATTGGTTATTGGATTATATCATGTTTCATACACAATGCCTATAAACAGCGTTTGGACATCTCGCCGATATTTACTGAGAAGCCTCTTCCCTGCCCTTGCCAACCAACTCATCCGCTTTTTCATTACCAAAGTCCCCTGCATGCCCTTTGGTCCACTTCCAGATAATATCAACCTTTTGAGCTCTCTCACGAAGTTCTTCCCAAAGCTCCTTATTTTTGACGGGCTCGCCACTAGCTAGTCTCCAGTTTCTAGCGATCCAACCGTCAAGCCTCTCATTAAAGTTTTTCATAACATATTCGCTATCGAGAACAATCTGCAGTTTATTCCCGCCTTTATCCTCAAGTATCCTGAGCGCCTGAATAACTGCTGTAAGTTCCATTTTGTTGTTTGTAGTATGTTGTTCTGATCCATAGAACTCTTCACCATTTTGAATATCATCACCTACAACCCAGTATACTCCCCACCCGCCTGCTCCGGGATTAGGAGAGCTTCCACCATCTGTATAAGCGGTATATGACATTTGCGTGACCTATTTTTATTAATAACTTGAGCTTAACTTATCATTTTTATATCGTTAAACTCCATAAGAAAAATTATTATATGAGCCTTTCGATTGACTGAAGTTACAACAGATGCGTTGAAGAAAAGTTTAAAGAAAACGTATGGTTATGATTATTTTAGGCCAGGCCAAGAAGAGATAATTAGCAAAATCTTGAAAGGCCAAAATGTTCTAGCCGTTATGCCCACTGGGGCAGGAAAATCTCTATGTTACCAGTTACCGGCTATTGTAAGTAAATTTTCAACAGTAGTTGTTTCTCCTTTGGTTTCCTTAATTGATGATCAAGCCGCAGGTCTTGAAGGAAATGGTGTTGAAGTAAGTGCAATTCATTCAAATAAGGATCGAGAAGTAAATATAAACGAATGGAAGAAGTTTTCATCGGGTAAGGCTAAACTTCTCTATGTGAGCCCTGAAAGGCTATTGACCGAAAAAATGGTTAATGCATTACAAAAACTAAATGTTGGACTATTTGTGATCGATGAGGCCCATTGTATCTCTAAATGGGGCCAAGACTTTCGACCTCAGTATCGCGAACTATCACGATTAAAAGATGATTTCCCAGAGGCAAATATAGCCGCGTTCACCGCTACTGCAGATCAGGCTACACGCGAAGATATCGCAAAACAGCTATCGAATAACAAGTTTTCTATAATCGTGAAAGGATTTGATAGACCTAATCTGTCTTTACGGGTTGAGTCAAAGCAAGATATTAAAAATGACATCATAGGTATTTTAGAGGAGAAAAAGGGACAAAGTGGAATAATTTACTGTCTTTCACGAAAAGAAACGGATGCCACTACTGAGTTTTTAAAGGAAAAGGGATTTAATGCTATCGCTTATCACGCCGGAAAATCTGGTGATGAGCGTAAAAAAGCACAAGATAGGTTTATGACTGAGGCTTCAGTAATTATGGTAGCCACTATCGCCTTTGGAATGGGTGTTGATAAACCGGATGTACGTTTTGTTATTCACGCAAGCCTTCCAAGTAGCATTGAAGCCTTTTATCAGGAGATAGGGCGTGCGGGCAGAGACGGAAATAGTTCAGACACAATAATGTTTTATGGACTTCAAGACCTTGTAATGCGACAGAGAATGATCTTTGAAGGGGATAAAGATGAAGATTACAAATTTATGGAGTATAAGCGTTTAGAAACTCTTATGGGCTATTGTGAAACGGCGTCTTGTAGACGAAAAGCCCTATTATCACACTTCGATGAGCAGATAGAGGAGTGCGGAAACTGCGATAATTGTCTAGAAAAACCTCTGGTTGTTGATTACTCAAATGAGGCAAAGATGATATTGAACGCTATAAAAGACACCGGACAATTTTTTGGTGCTGCTCATATCACCGATGTAGTGAGAGGAGCAGAGACAGCAAAAATCAAAGAACGAAAACATGATCAATTGAATTCATTTAATTCAATGTCTAGCTATCCGAAAACTTTTGTATCAAGTCTTATAAGGCTTTTGGTCGCTTTCGGTGCACTTCGAATAAATTTCGAACGCTATGGCGCAATCACACTAACTGAAATCGCCAACGAAATTTTATCAGATATCAGACCTTTTGAAGCAAAAAAGATTGTGCAGGGTCAAAAAAGAACATCATCTCAAAGTTCAGTACAACGTGAAGAAGTGAAAATCGAAAACCAAGACCTTCTACAGATATTGAAAAATCTACGCATGGATTTGGCAAAAGAAAAAAATGTTCCAGCATTCGTTATTTTTCCAGATCGAACGTTGCACGAGATGGCTAATGCTAAGCCAACAAGTCGACAAGACTTTCTTGACATTAGTGGTGTTGGTGAAAAAAAATTGGACGAGTATTTTACTCCTTTTTCTGAAGCGATCCTCTCCTATTTAGCGCTCGAGTGAATCCATTAATTTATAAGAATGGCAAAGTGAAGAAAAAACGTATTTTCAAAAAAGTTCTCCCTATTGTCTTCTTACTGATAACTTTCTGCTGTTTTTTCTGGTTTTATCAAAATTTGCAAATTGGTAAAAATACGCAAGCTATTTTTATACAAGACCCCTCTCTAGATAAGGAAATAACACTCAAGATCGCTTTAATTGGTGATATCCATATTTCTGATACTGAGAGAGAATATGAAAAAATTAAGCATGTCTTAGAAAAAATAGAGACGGAAAACCCTGATCTGATTTTGTTTGCTGGCGATTACACTAGCTTACCTTCATCCGTCTCTGATATGGAAAACCACCGCTTTAAGATTGCTAAATTGCTAACCAATGAAAGTAATAAAAAGAAAGTTTTTGTTTTAGGCAACTATGAAAGCTGGTCGCGCCCTGAAGCTTGGGTTAATGCATTTAAAGGTGAAAATGCAATTGTTTTGGAAAATGAAATTAGGAAAGTTGAGATTGATGGTCAAACTATTTGTATTAGGGGATTGGGAGATTACTATACGAATAGATTTGAATATATCGATTATCCAAAATATTGTGTAAAGTCGGGCAAAATCACAATTACACATGACCCAGCGGGTGCATTTCATAACAATATCGAAGGCTTTATTCTCGCAGCACACACACACTGCGGACAAATAAGGCTACCTTTTATTGGTGCTTTATGGATACCGAGTGACGCCCCAGTCGACGCCACATGTGGATTGTATCAAGACCATCAGAGAACTGTTTTCACAACAGCTGGTGCAGGTACTACTATTTTGCCCTTAAGAATAGGCACAAAGTCAACGTGGGACTTATTAAATGTGACTTTTTTAGTTCCAGAAAATTAAAAAAACTAATTATATAATTTTAAAATAAAAAAAATTAGACTGTAGACTTTTCAAGAAATTTTTCAATTTTGTACCTTGCATATAAGATTGCGCGAACAATCAAAAGCTCTAAACTTAATTTAGATAAATGAAAATAGCGCAGCTTTAATGGTCAATTTCAGTTTTGAAACTAATAACTCGAAAGTATTGAGCATTGAACTATTGGACCACCTTTTAGAACAATTTCCATTGGGAAACTCTCTTATTCATGGTGAGGATCATTGGATGCGTGTTCTTTACAATGGGCGCCTGCTATCAAGAGAGACAAGAGCTAATCTCAATGTTGTAGAACTATTCTCTGTACTACACGACTGTAAAAGAGATAACGATGACTATGATCTCAAGCATGGCAGAAGAGCGGCAGAATATATAAGAGAAATTCGCTCAAAATGGTTAAACATTAATGATGAAGAGTTAGAATTATTGGTCGAGGCTTGTGAATATCACTCCGATGGTTTTATCCAAGGAGATATTACCGTTCAAACGTGTTGGGATGCAGACAGGCTCGATTTGGGCAGAGTTGGCGTATATCCTTCCCCCAATAGATTATGTACTGATGCTGCAAGAAGAAGTGAGGTAATAGACGCTGCTTATAGGCGCTCAATAAGCGGATAAGCTATATCATATTGCAACAGATTAACACCGGATGATATCGAGAAGCTTTTAATAGAATTTTCCCTAGAATTAGTTGCTAATATAAATTGAAACAAACAACTTCGTTTTAGTCTGAGTTCACTACGAAGCAAGAAAATTTTCTCTTAAGTAGTAATGCGCAAGCTTCACTAGGCTCAGTTACAGAACCAGTTGTCTCGGCTATTACTCTAAAGCTCAATGTATTATCTTTTTTTCTTTCAATTACTTTAATTTCATATTTATCGATGATATCTCTATTTCTTTCAAGGACAAACTCCCCCAACCTATTCGCTCTTTCACGATCACTGAATGATCCTAAAAAAATACGTTTGTTTTTTGAAGCTAAAGGTTTTGTCTGAAAGAAGCGCGTGTACGTTGCTGGGCCTTCAGGCTGGGAAATCAACACGTCAATTCGTATAAAGCTCTGCTTATGAAGCATTATCCCCTTTCTGCGTTTGCGAGGAAAAACCACTTTTTTATCAGCATTTATTGCTTTCTTGGAAAACATAAGCGGTCCCCTAGAGAGTTCCGTATGAATTTCACTTTGTGAAGAATTATAAAAGACCTCTAAGTCACCAGATACTGGTGGGTCAATTACAATGCGAAAAGGAGTATCAAGATTAATCACTGAATTATTTTTCATTAAAATTTCAGGTACGCCATACTTAAGTTTTATGACTTTCTTTGGGTCTTTAGCTATGTTCAGCTCTCTTATTTGTTCCTCAAAATCTTCAATGGTTAGAGTTTTTAAAACAATCTTACCGTCTAGTGAAACATCAGCAAGCGCACTGCTTACGTGCGCTACATAAGAGAAAACTAGGATCAGAAAAATTAAGAAATATTTTATTAAAAACATGCGAACAGAATAATTGTTCAGGCATAAAAGTATATAAAAATTCTATACAGTTTTTAACTTATAGTTACTAATCTCATACCAATTATTTAGGGCTATATATTTTAGGTAGACTGATCAATCTTTTTTAAAATCCGAAAATTTTATCAATTTAGCGGTTCTACCTTTATCTTCGACTGTTGAGACTTTCATATTGAAGGCATTAGACATATAAGGACCAAACTTATCCCTGATATATTCGTCTTCTTCTAAAAGTTCTGGAACCCGCATCATCATTTGGGCTAGATTTATCAATGCATTAAATTGACTTGACCCCAATGGACTATTTTCAAATGCATCGAGATTAATGTCTATATTCCCGTTCCATTTTCTGTCTCTCGTTAAGCCTGGTTTGATACGTATTATTACCTCCTCAGGCTCAAATTCTAAAACGTTACTATTATTCATTCTGACCATCCTCAATTTTTTTGTATCTAAAGACTACCCTCTTTTCACCTAGAATGTCTTAAAAATATAATTCTGGATAAAGACGCCAAACTTTATAATGGTATATACCGAGCTCGATGTAGTACTCAATCCACTCATCTACACCCAGAACCCATATTACTATTGTCTTTAGTACTAAGAACAAGACTTTTCTCAGTATCTTTAAATGCAACCTACTTTCTTTTGTGGCTAACTCAATTTCCTGATAATTATTAATCATCACAAAGTAATTAATGGGATGGTTTTTACGTAGTCCGAATGCAATTTTGCTTAGATATCTTTTGAAATGGCTATTTTACGGCTGTATTTTAATCCATGCTCTGGTCTGCATTGAAATTGCTCTAGACTATATTTTGGTAAGACCCTACTAGAGTCTCTGTAAATCTTTTTGTTACGGTCAAGGCATTGGTCAATACTATAGTATGGGCCGAGCTTGTCTGACAAAAATAAGCATTCTTGCCTCACTGTCATAAAGTTACATATAGTAATCATCGCATAAATCATACTGACCCTTCCTCCACTTTAAAAAATTCGATAAACAATAATTTGAATGTTCAAAGCCCCTTATTGTTCGCTGACTAGGTTGATATAAAAATTAAACGAATGAATTGTTTAAATTATTGCATCGAGCCATGGAAATATTTCCTTCAAGCCGATAAAAAGTACAAAAAACAAACTAGTTAAAGATAACTAGAACTGTATAAAAATTGCAACCACACCAATCACTTGATGATTGCACCAACTTTGATTTCAAATAGACTTATTTGTATTAGCAATGTGGATTGCAGCATGAAACCAAAATTATTAGATTTGTTTATTCGCGCAGTATCGACAGCCAAACTTTCAAGAAACGTTCTGGATACTCCAAAAGGGACTTATATTGGTAGTGAAAAAGGTTTAGCAGGAGCATCAGTAAATTGGGAAGATTTCGTAAATAGACGTGTAAAAGTAAGAATATTGGAAAACAAAGACGTACAGTTTATTGAAACTTTAGAAGATACTAATAGACCATCCCAGAATAAGATTTTTACAAGGGAAGACTGGAACAAAAACCCATCAAAAACACGCTTTTTGTTCAACTATACAAGCAAAGACAATTGGGAACGCGTATCTGATAACTTAGTCCAACAAAGTAGAGATTGCCTAATATTTAAAGATAAAATCGATAGAAAATTCAATGAGACCATCATGAGAAAAGTAGACATAGAGATACAAAAAAACGTAACTCTTTGTTGCGTTCCTCCGAGCAAAACCGATAATGACCAACACTGTATTTTACAATTGCTTCGATTTCTGTCAGACCGCGGTAGAACCAATGCTTCTAGCTGTTTAAAACGTATTAAAGATATAGTACCTCTTCACAGAGGAGGAAATCGTATGCCTCAGACACACTATGATTCAATTGCCACTTTCAATAAAGAGCTTATTAATAATAAGACAGTTTTGTTGTTAGATGATGTTACGACAAGCGGAATGTCTTTGGAGGCATGTGAGAGAATATTAAAGAAAAAGTGTGGGGCTAAGGTAGTATTCAAATTCGCTATTTGGAGAACATTGGGAAACTGGGAATTGGGCTAGGGTTTCTATTACAAAATACATTCTAGATAAAAATATCAAATAAACCAAAGACACGAATACTATACTTTATCCATATGCTAGTCTATTGACTACAGATTTACTTTTTTTTTATTTTTGAACGGCCAATTTTTTTAAAAATCAAAACTTTTCTGTTCAAGTTTTTTTTCGTAAGACTCAGCACTTTTGTCTTTTCCGTCATAAATTCTCTCTACAATTTTCGAAAAGTCTTCTTCTAGTGAATAGGGAATTGCCCTACCTTCTTTGATAAGCATTTTATTTCCGTTGGCAACGCCTTGAAGATAAGCATCTTCAGGAAAATCCAAGCAAATTAGGGGCCGCCTTTGGTCTTCAGCGAATTTAACTGTATGCATAGTTCCACTTTTTTCACTCGTTTCTGCAACAAAAACAAAATCACTCAATCCACTCTGCATTCTATCTCTTTCCACGAACGTATATTTTGTAGGTGTTGTTCCAAGTGGATATTCTGTTAAAAGTAATCCACCATTATCGATTAATCTTTCTGCCAAACCTTTACTTGCAGACGGATAAATATTATCCAGTCCATGCGCTAACACTGCCAACCCAACACCATCTTTCTCTAGGCAGCCCTTATGTCCTGCAGTATCACACCCTATCGCTAAACCACTTACGACGACTATTACATTATCCACCATTTTTGCAGCAATTCTTGACGCAGCTTGTAACCCATATTTACTAGCTTTCCTGGTGCCAATTACTGCACCAACTTTTTCTGATTCTATTGCCTCCATGTTTCCTCTAACAAAAATCACTATTGGAGGATTATCAATGTTCTTCAATCTAGAAGGATATCTATCATCAAAAATACTAATTATTTGATGATCTAGGGATAGTGACTTTTCAATCAAACTTTCAGTGTTCGATAAGGCTAACGATATCATTGACTTGGATACATCTGGAAACTTGTTTCCTCTTTCCTTAAAAATTTTTATTTGATCATATAAATCTATTCCATCCATAGATTTGTCTGAGAGAGATAAATAGAGCTTTAAAGCTGTTTTTTTCCCTACTTTTGGCAAGGCGGTGAGTGTAAGTAAAATTTGTTCAGTTTTCATATGAGTGATTAAGAGTGATTTGTTTTCCAAATACTTAATTTAAATACCTTACTAGCCCCATTTTGCATTAACAATTGAGAGCAAGCGTGCATAGAGTTACCGGTTGTTGTTACGTCATCTAATAATAACACTGTTCTATCTTTAAAAATATGTGAACTATTAACACTAATGGTTTTGAAATGTATGTTAGTGGAACGGTCAGCCCCTTTCTGCTTTCTGGGTTGAATATTTTCAGTACGTTGAAGGAATGATGACCCATCGACCCTTCCTCTTCTTGCAAGCTCCTGCACTAACAAAACAACGCAATTATTATAATCCAATGCTTGGCTTGATGGCACGCAACAAATAACAATATTGAAGAATAAAATCGTGTCAAGCTGTTGCAAAATTTCATTAAATATTTTTGACTGCACCTGCGCGCTGTATGATTTTATATCTTTAAAATCCCAACATTTTCTAGTTTCCATTTCTTTTTCAAGACCGCATTTTCCAAAATATTTTTCGGGTGTATAGTCAAAAAGATTGTAAATAGTTTCCGCACTAAGATATTCATTATTTTCACGAAAAAAAACCTTTTCATCTACGTTGGAAGTTTTTAAAGAGCCCATGCTATTCCCTTTATATTTGGGATGGTATTACCATTTATGACATCTTTTGCTAAGAAGTTGAGTAGTACCAAGCATTAATAGAGGTATTCTCAGGTACGACCCAATTAATTTTAATTTCTTGACCCTCTGAAACTGGAAAGCTTTTGGTTTGGTGTCTTATTTTTTCTAAAACTGTACCATCGGAAAATACGACTTTCAATTCCTTCCAGGCGTCAGGCGAGTACATTCCAGTATTGTGGGTAATCTCAACAATTTTACAAGTAGCTTTCCCAGTTATAATTGGGTGATTTGGATTGAAAACATTCATAGAAATACTCCTTCTAATTTTATTCTCCTAAATATTTATCGACACATCGATATAAAGAACACAAAGTAAAATACTTTTCCAAAACTAGTTTGTTCGCTTATATCAATACCCATTTTCTAATTTTTATACTTTCATGTTATAGAGTAATGGTCAAAAGTTCAGATATATTGCAATTATCAAAAAAAAATTTCTAATGGTTCCTTTAATTTGAGAAAGTAAGTTGTATAGTCATTCTTTGTTTATTTAACGAATGTCTAACAAAAAATATTGCGTTATATTTATCTAAAAGAAAACTATTATACTGCTTTGTGGACCACATTGTGGACTGGACGACAAATTTTTGGTAAAATATAGGTAAAACAGAGGGTTAGACAAGAGAAAGACGGACACCTCCTCCGCCATAAATACCCCTTAAATCATTGTTTAAATTGAATTTTATGTTATATTGTCGATATCTACCCACAACCTTACCCACAACAGGGCAATAACTAAGCATGATGTATGAAGAATTGAAATTTCAATACCCCACCTACCCCCTACCCCCCAAACTGTTTAATCATCAGCATAATCTATGTACTGAAAAATGCTCAAAGGATGACCTACAATGTTAACAGCTAAACAAGAAAACTTCGTCGAACTCCTTGCACAAGGTACTAGCCAGTCTTCAGCCTATAAAGGTGCTTATGAGACCCAAAAGATGTCCGATAAGACCGTCTGGGAGGAAGCCTCAAGGCTCAGGAGACACCCCAAGGTCAGTGCAAGGATTTTAGAGCTAGAGAACGAAAAGGAGGATAGACGACGCTTACAAGCAGTCTCGCGAGAAGAGAGAGTTCTTAATGAATTGGAGAGCATAGCCTTTGGTGATGGACCTGTAGCAGGAAAGCTTAAAGCAATGGAACTAATTGGAAAACATATCGGCTTTTTCATCCCCCAAAAAGAAAGTGCAGACGATAGAACCTCAGAAGAGATACTTGGTGAAATTCACAAAAGGCTTCAGAAAATTTTTTAATAGCAAAAGTGTTTTTACTTACATTCTGATGAACCTAAACGCCAACAATAGTACGAACCCCAAAAGTTACTTCCTTCAGCACAAAATCAAAAATAATTAGACTAGGAATTGCAAATCAAATGAAATATTATTCAGCATACTTTTTGGAGATTTAAGTGGAAAAATACAATAAAGTTCTTAGGCTCGTAGCAGAACGAAACTGGAAAGAAATGGAGGAATGGCTCCACGAGGACTTTATGTACATTAAAGAGACCGCGTTGATGGATCGTGAAGAACATGTAAAAAATTTAGAAAAAGAGTTTGCATCAAAGCAAGCAATTAATCAGAACGAATTATTACATGAAGATGACGATATGATGGCGTTTAAGCATATAGTAACCCAAAAAACTGGTAAAAAGTTCAGGGTTACGCAAATACAACTTTACAAGGATGGCAAGGTTTGGAGAGAAATGAGCAATGCTATTCAAATTAGTTAAGATACAGCTATTAAACACCCCATCTGCTGCACACGCCAAGAAAGTACTACGTGAGTACCCCCCTCTGTGTCCCATGCGTGGCAGGGGTAGACAAAACGGTAGACAAATATGTGCTTAAATGAACATTGCCATAACTGCGATATATGGTTTATAAGAAAATATGAAATTACAGAATTCACAGGAGATTAATACATGTCTACGTTTTCGGCTATCAAAGCAGTTAGTACCAATAGAATTATAGTTTTTTTTCTTGGTATAGTCTTACTGGCTATTTCAAGTAAAATTGCGATACCTTTCTACCCTGTACCAATGACCCTTCAAACTTTAGTGATTTATTTAATTGCTGGTTCTATGGGAATACTGGGATTTTACTCAACAACTTCATATATCGTTATAGGGTTGCTTGGTGCCCCAATTTTTGCTGCTGGAGGTGGTCCAGCCTACATAGCATCTCCGACATTTGGGTTTCTTTACGGGATGGTCATATCTTCTTTCTTCGTCGCTTTTCTTTTAAATAATATTTTTAAAAAAGATATATTTGGTATCACACTCTCAATTTTTATTGGTGCCATCATAATATTTATTTGTGGAGTATTGCATCTTTCTGCATTTATAGGACTTGATAAAGCAATTCAAGCAGGTTTTTTTCCTTTTATTTATAGTGAGGGTTTGAAAATTTTGGTAGCTATTTGCGTTATATATTTTCTGCACAACAAAAAGATATTTATCAGAGATAAGTAAATACCAGTCTTCTACGGTAATAACTAAGCCAATTGCAAATTTTGAATTATATATCGTTTGCGATATAAGTTGATTAGGAAACAAGACGGAGTAAGCGACATTAAATCATCCTACCTATTTAATTCTAGAATTCTCTCATAAAGTTGACATTTTTCTGTTTTTTATAGATACTAAGATTGGAACAAGTCTGTGAGAATGTTGTACCAGTTGGGGAGGAAAATTCCACAGAAACAAGATTTCTATAAATTATTTCGAAAATTTAAAGCAGGCTGTTCCTTTTTTTAAAAAAAAGGGCCACACTTTTGTATGGCCCAGTGGGGAGGAAATGTCCGATTAGGACAATGGTTTAATTCTAAACTAAATAACCAAGTTAGCAAGCATAACGTGACGTTAACGTAAGCTTGAATTCAATTTAAAATTTGCTTGGAATAAAGAATAATTAATACTTTAGTTTATCATTAAGCTACTTAATCTCAGCTGAAATAAAATATTATTTATACCCATCTGCTGCACACTCCAAGAACATACCATCTATAAACTCTTTATGTCCCATGCATAGCAGGGAAATAAAAAAATAGACCATATATGTGTTTTGAAAGTGAGAGATTTTTAGAATTTTTGGATTTAAATATTTAATATTAGTTTATCATGTAGCCGTTAAAAGTGGAGTGTTTGATGCAAGATTCTGAACTTAAAATTAAAAGATATGTGCATGGCCTTAGATCGGTCTGTATTATTCTTATTTTTGTCGGCTCGGTTGAGTTTTTTTTAACACTTATATTTTCTCATCACATAAGCGAGCTTGCATATACCATCGCAATGGCTCGTTGTTTTGTGGGGAGCGCACTTTATTTAACGATCCTTTATTTCGCCAACGAAAAAAACTATAATTGGCTGCTTGGGGCGCTAATTATCCTGTATTTAGTCACCGGTTTTGTTTACAACTTTGAATATGGCCTTAATACGAAAAATGAAAGTGCTGAAATACTTGGAATAAGGTTGCTTGATTTAAACTTTGTAGGCGTCGGTGTTGGTTGCTTGCTTGCACTTCAATTTGGAAGGTTTTATGTAACGCTTGGTGCTATGATTTTTTTTCAGTCTTTGCTCGCATTAACTTTATATGAAATTTTTCAACTTGATGGTCTTTACTTCACACTTGATCCCACAAAAATCGCATCGGATCCTCTCGCAATAAATAAATTTTCCTTTGTAAGTTATATAACGGCGACAGCTGTAATTATTTTTGGCACTATTCTATTAGCTTGGAGGAATGAAAAAAATATTGAAGATGCTGCAAATCAAGAAAGATCAACGGCAGTGCTGGGAAGATATTTCTCTCCCGAAGTAAGAGAAGAAATAAAGAAATCATCGTATTCAGTAGTCGAAAATAATGAATCAGAACAGTATGTTGCTGTAATGTTTACAGATATTGTCGGCTTCACAAAGTTATCTGAAGGAATGGAGTCTAAAGAAGTGTTGGGCCTTCTGTCACAATATCAATCGAAGATGGTAAAAACTATTTTTGAAAGTGGGGGGACCGTCGATAAATTTATTGGGGATGCTGTTATGGCAACGTTTGGAACTCCTGTTTCCAGAGGAAATGATGCCCAAAATGCTTTGCAATGTGCTCGGCAGATGCAAATAGAAATGAGGGAGTGGGAGAAAGAAAGAGAACATAGTGGAAAGCCAAAAATTGAGCACCGTATTGGAATTCATATTGGCCCCTGTTTTGTCGGAAATGTTGGCAGTGATGAGAGAGTTGAATTTACTGTCATAGGAGATACCGTTAATGTTGCAAGCAGGGTCTGCGATGCGTGTAAAGATCTCAATGCTAAGGTAATAATTACAGATGAAATGAAACTAAGACTTAGTGAAAATATTTCCTCTGAAACTATTGAAAGGTTTGAAATCAGAGGAAGAAAAGAAAAAATAACTCTACATAAGATCGACTTATAAAAGTTATTGAAGCTAAAATAATTTATTCATAATCGGGCAAACAAGTGATGCAGCACACCCCAAGAACATACTACATTCACACCCCATATATCCCATGCGTTGTGGGGTAGACCAAATCGTAGACCAAATTCGTTTAGTTGATGCAAAAATCTATCTTAAGCTATGCGTAAGTAGCCAAGAAAAGCTTTTCATATTTGGTAGAGCAACTGATTTGTAATCAGTGGGTCGGGAGTTCGAGCCTCTCTGGGGGCACCACAAAATCAATAACTTAGCAAATATATGAAGAGTCCATGGTTTACTGGGGAAACCCAGGAGAAACATTTTTGCCCGTATTACACCCCATTTTAACCTGTTTTAACCACCTGTATTAACTTAATCTTAGCTATCTTTCTCAGCGTATCTCATAAACCTATTGGAAAATTGTATTGTAACCCATGATATAAGGGGTAGGGGGTTAAAAGCTGAAGTGCCTTTTGTGACCAGTGGTACTGCTCTCACCTCCTTCGCCACCCAATTCCATAAAAGTATTTAAAAACAATGTTTTAGGATTTTCTTAAGTAATCCATCCCCCATTACATCCCACAAAAAGATTTTGCTTGCAAAGGATGATGATAAATAATATCTATTTATTCAGGCATTTAATAACCAACTTGTACGCCTTGGCATTGGGCCAGAAGTACTAAAGCGGAGGACACCTCCTCCGCCATATCACCCGATTTCCTATTCAAATGTCAAAAGCTTAGTATATAAAGACCTCCTTTGATATAACCACGTTTCTCTTTTCTGAGATTTAGCATTTGAAAATGTTTTAATTCAAAACCATTTTCTAGACAAAGTTGTTCGATATAGTCTCGAGAGTGTGAATAACGTCCAGTTTTTTCAAGATAATACTTTTCTTTATCTGAGTGCTCTGTTGAAAAAGAGAAGTGACCACTGATTTCGCTTCGCTTCTTAATATGCCTAAAAATCTTTGATACCTCTCCAAGATAGACAAAGACGTCTGTTGCTATTATGTTATCGAAGTGCAAAGTAGCGTTTGCTAAATAATTTGTGATACTTTCACACTTGAGGCTATCGTACACTTGTTTTTCCCTCGCTTTATTAAGCATCATTGGAGATATATCAACGCCTTCAAGATATTCACATCTGTTTTTTATAAGATCCCCTAGTAAACCAGTACCACATCCTAGATCCAAAACAGCTCCGTAAGACCTTGTTTGTGTTTTTTCTAGTATTAATTTTGATAGTTTTTCCGGAATATCGTATTCGAGTTTTTTCAATAATGAATTTTCAAAATTGTTTGCATAACCATCAAATAAGTTTCTAACATATGCCAAGGGAGCTGAGGGTGGAGTAATCCCCTCAAGAGCTGCGAGCATATGTTTTGCATCTTCGAAATCTGATTTTGCTGCTAACGCTAGTCTTAAATACTTTTTAGCTTCAACATCTCTATTTAATTTTTCGAGTGTTATACCCAAATTGTAATGAGCATCAGCATATTTTGGTTCAATTGCAATTGCCTTTTGAAAAGAAATTATTGCTTTATCGATTTTACCCACTGCTTCGTAAGCGTTGCCTAGATTATTAAGCATGATGGCATTATCCCCGCTAAATGACAAAGCTTCTTCGTAACTTGCTATTGCTTCAGGAAATCTCCCTTCAGCGCTTAAGATTACTGCTCTATTACTATGAGCTTGATACAGCTTAGGGTCTAAAAAAATAGATTTTTTATAACTTTTTTCTGCTTCTTCCAACCTACCGAGCTCATGCAAAACTAGTCCTAGGCCATAGTGAGCTGGCGCATAATTTTTCTTCAAATCTATTATTTTTCTATATATATTTTCTGCTTTTGAAAAACTACCTTGCTCAACATATATTTTTCCTAAACCTAAAAAAGCATTTAAGAAGTCTGGTTTTAATTCGATACACTTCTTATATCCGACTATTGCGGAATTTAAATTACCTGAAGAATACAAGGCCTGAGCTAAATTATACCAAACACTAGGTGCTTTTGGTGCTAATTGTAAAGCCTTCTTGAATATCTTTTCTGCATCTCTAAATTTCTTGGTTGTTAAATAAACGAGGCCCAATATTTCCCAACTGATAAAAGCATCAGGAAAAGCCTTTATAGTATTTTTTGCTCTTTTTTCAGCTTCGCTAAATTGACCTTGCTTAAGATTTTTCTTAATTTCATTTATTTCTCGGCTTGCTTGCATTTTAAAAAAGACTCTACCACTTTAGACGTTTAATTAATCGGTTTTCACAAATGCTACCTAAAAAAATTTTCTCTACTAATAAATACAGGTGCAATCCTTGTCAGAGGTCTTTAAATATAAACCAGATTGAAGGCCTATGGCAAAAGATAAAAAAATCATGCCTTACGTATTTATCCTCAGCATGTGGTTATCTTTATGCAATGCGACGATACGCTTGTAACATTTTCAAAATCATATTAAATCTCAAATAAAAGAATATTTAATATATAGCACATGTCTTTTTGCTGCGATACCATGCATTTAAAAGCTCTTACAATCATGTCCAACACTGATAAGAGGGCACGGTAATCCTTGTTGTGGTTCTCTGAAACAGCGCAACAGGTTTCTTGCACCATAAATACCGTTATTGGAGGGTGCGCTACTAAACTTTTCACAATTTAGTATCCGTAAATCTTCACAAGAATTACGGCGCATAATATCCGCGTAGTAGATGACCTCATCTTGTGGTGGCTTTATAATTGAGTTCCGATATGGCCCAAACTTAAAACCAAGCAATTTACCTTGCGGACTAAGGTCACCCTTGATGACATCTACAAGCTCTCCATTAATCCAAAATCTAGTAATCTCTATAACTTTGCGCATGTCTATTTGGAATACAAAATCAAGCCATCGATTTTTAAATTTTTTATTTGATTTCATGTTAGCTATTAGCCCAGGACGCTCACAAAAATCAGATACTTTTCCTTGCATGTTTTTTATTTTTCGACACTCTTCACCCTGTGATTTGAGTTGAAAAGTGACTTGATTATTCGTAATCGTAAATGCTAGTGCCGGATCTCTTTGCCTACCATTTTTCCTATCTTTTAAATCAAATGGAGAAATCGTATGAAAGTCACCACCGACGTCATTTGGTATATATATAGAGAATTTATACCAATATAATTCACCATCTCTCATCTCATGAACTCTTGGTTTTTCCTGCACCTGTAAGCGTTGCGCTGTTCCGGCAAACCCAAACCTTCCCCAATCATCTGGGTGACCTTTGTCATTCATGCTTATCGAAATTTTAGCTGCTTTACGTCCCTCAAAATCTACTATTTCAAAACTATCACTCCTTTTGATATTTCTATTATTTGGAACAAATAATCTTGCCGTTTGTTCATCCATAATTTGTGTGAGGTTTTCCGGAGAAATACCAATTAGCCATTCCTTCAATTCAATATTTTTGTCTATCGCTATTTTTTTAAGAATTTGCATCTCATTAGTGTCGGCTTGGCCATCGAATTTGTGACCATTTTCTTTTAGAGCTTTAGTCAATTGTTTTGTGGTATTTTTTCCTATTATACCATCCAATTTGCCAACGTTGTAGCCAAGTGCATTTAGGTAGCTTTGTATTTTAATATTTTACTTTGTATCAGCGTTGCTTGAAGCAAATAACCAAAATAAGCAGCCAAGCGAAACGATTACGAATCTGAATAAGCTCACAAAAAACTCCCCTCTTCTACCCGACTGAAAACTCACAAGAGATAAGCTGGATTAATACGAAAAGCGACCTTTTTAAACATATTAAAAACAATTTTTTTCATCCTTTTTATTCCGAGTTATCACTTAAGTTGTTCTCAACTTACACATTTCATTAATATCATATTTTAAAAATTACTGTATAAGCACCTTATCTTATTTACGATAATTTGAAATTGAGATAGGATTGCTTAAAAGTCATAAACAGCTGAAAAGGATATAACAATGGCTTATTCTGGAAAATGTGCCTGTAGCGAAATCACCTTTAAATTTGGACTAGATCCCATGATGCACTTCATGTGTCATTGCACAGACTGTCAAATTATGTTCAATGGTTCATTTGAAGGTTACGCAATTTCCGAAGATGAATTAAGCGTAGAGGGAGACCTTTCTACTTTTACCTATTCTGGAGGCAGTGGGCAAAGCCTTCACGTTAAATTTTGCCCGAAATGTAGCACTAAGATATATACTAAACCAGATATTCTTGAAGGTATGATATATGTACCAGCTGGTTTGCTCAGAGATCAAATTGAGTTTAAACCAAAAGTAGAAATATGGGCTGGATCAAGACCATCATGGACCAGTCGACCAGAAAGCTTGGTGGAGTCTTATGATGAAAATGGGACTATAGAACGTATTTCGAGTTTGCTCGAAAATTTAGACCAGAGAGCCCAATAGCCTTCGTTACCAAGGCAATTCTTTTCCATCATAATTTAAAAATCGCCCAGTATCTCTAATATCTGTTGAATCAATTACTTGCATCATACCCTCAATACTTTCATCAATTGATACTGGAGCATTAGGTCCACCCATATCAGTTTTTACCCATCCAGGATGAAGTGAGACGACCGTTATTCCTTGAGCCTTTAAATCAACCGATAGAGATTTAACTACTTGATTAAGGCCAGTTTTTGATGACCTATAAATGTACATTCCACCACTAGCATTATCCCCTATTGAACCCAATTGAGAGCTTAAGAAGTAAATTTTCTTATCTGATCCCTTTTTAACATTATTAATAATTGACTGAGTGATCATGAGGGGTGCAATTAAATTTACTTTAAGTACTTCCAGCCAAGATTTAGGCGATACTGCCTCGAAGTGTTGATTAGTACTACCGACACCGGCGTTATTGATTAATATATCGATTGGCCTTTCCCCTAAAAAATTTGCTAAGATGTCTCCTGCACTTTCTTTCAACATATCTAACTCAAAAATTTCCAAATTATTGGGAAATTTTTCTTTAAGAGCCAAAAGTTCCTTTGAACTTTTTAGATCTCGGGTAGTACTAACTACGTCTACATTTTTTCCTAGATAGTTTTTAACGAATCCAAGACCGAGCCCTCTGTTTGCGCCCGTGATAACAACATTTGTCATACTTAATCCTTCTAATTTTTTAGCAATTTATGTTAAAACTCTTTAAATGCAACTTTCTATAATCACAAGGACTATGGGATAATGTCAAAACACCTGACCAAATCAGACGAAATGAACCGAACACTTGTTTTATCAAACGCTAAGCGCATAGTTTATAAAGGCTTTTTTTCTGTTGAAGAACATGATCTGACTTATCAAAAGTTTAATAACGAGCAAAGTAATGTTGTAACCAGAGGTACGCTCGTTTCATCCGAAGCTGTGATTGTTTTACCTTATGACCCCGTTAATGACCGAATATTATTAATTGAACAATTTCGGGCCGGTCCCTACGTTAAGGGAGATGAAAACCCTTGGGTCTTAGAACCAATCGCTGGTTTAATTGATGAGGAAGAGACACCCGAAAGTGCCGGTATCCGTGAAGCTCAAGAAGAAGCACACTTAAAAATAAAAAGGCTAGAATTAGTTGCTCGGAGCTACCCATCTCCTGGAATATCAACTGAATTTTTCCATCAATATTTAGGTATCGTGGAACTACTCGATAGCTCCAACCTCATTGCTGGTTTATCAAGTGAAAACGAAGATATACGAAGTCACATTTTTGAATATGAACAATTTTTTGAAATGATTGAAAGTGGAAAGGTCAAAGTGGGTCCGCTAATATTACTCGGATTATGGTTGTCAAAAAATAGAAACAGGCTAAGAAAAAAATATCTATCTGGTGATCTTAATTCTAATTAGGGCGAGAATTTAAAAAGGTCGATTATACTAGAGGAAAGGAACTATTAAAATGACTGTAGCGCGAATATCAATGGTTGAATATGTATCAAAAGAAGCCGCCGATGATTTCGAACCTAGGTACTCTGAAGTTGCGCCAAAATCGATTCCGGAAGCAGATAACTTAATACTAGTTAGAACCGCAGAAACCTCTGGAATGTCTGTTGCAATCTTTAAAGATGAACAAACTGCTGAAAACGCTCTAGAGAATAGAAAAAAAATGTTAGATTCA
Organism: uncultured Alphaproteobacteria bacterium; assembly: GCA_902540655.1. Taxonomy (GTDB): domain Bacteria; phylum Pseudomonadota; class Alphaproteobacteria; order Rhodobacterales; family Rhodobacteraceae; genus CACIJG01. Next base: position 75,625 of record CACBNQ010000001.1, read on the forward strand.
TTCCCAAATACTTTTAAGGATTATTGGCACTTGCAGGGGCCAGTTAGCTTAAACTTTATCAATCAAAAACTAAAGCTAGGCTTAGATAACAGCTAAAACAGGATTGTCAGACCCGCATCAATGACAAGTGTATGCCCGGTAATATAAGAAGAGGCATTAGAGGCTAGAAAAACTGCTGCCCCTGCAATCTCTTCAGGTTGGCCCCATCTTTTTAAAGGGATTCGACTCTCAACAAATTGCTTAACCTCTTCATTATGGAGATACGCCGCATTGGCATCAGTGGCAAAGTAGCCTGGTGCTATGGCATTACATCTAACTTTGGGTGCTAGTTCTACAGCCAATGATCTCGTCAAGGCCTCCAACCCGCCTTTTGCAGCCGTATATGCTGGGTCACCTGGCCTCGCTCGCGGACCAGCAATAGAGGTGATATTTATTAAAGATCCATTTGTTTGTTGATCTTCCAGCCTAGCAGCAAAGCTCCTAGAAATTGCATAAATAGAAGTTAAGTTAGCGTCTAAAACTTCAGAAAAAGCCTTTGGAGAAATCTCATTTAATGGTTTTCGAAGCCTAATTGCCGCATTATTTACAAGAATATCTATTGGAGTTTCAGTACGGTCTAAAAATCTATTTATGGCTTCTATATTTGTGGCATCAAATAACGCCGGTTTAGCATCATAGCCTAAATCGATAAGGTTTTTACATCGAGCTGCCATTACCTTTTTATCACGACCATTTACATATACTGTGGAACCATATTCAGCCATTCCTCTCGCTATTGCCCACCCTATACCCCGAGTTGAACCTGTTACTAAGGCTGCTTGTCCATCAAGTCGAAACTTTGAAACATCTTTGTTCAATCTATTCATTCTTTTATGACACCTGCTAATAACACCCCGAAAACAAATCCCCCAAGATGGCCATGCCACCCTATTTGAAATGGGATAATTGAAGGGTGAAGTAAAATCAGGACGATATGTAATACTACTAATCCAAAGACCAAATTTAAAAATGGTAAAATTGTTAAGTGGTTCTTAAGACGAAAGAATAGCTCCTTACCTTTTAAAAAACCGAAAAAACCAAATACGCCCCCACTGGCACCTACCATCGGTGCTGTATTTCCTGAGGCAAGGATCTGATAAGCAACAGCTCCTATTATGGCTGTTGACACAAATATTAAAATGAAATTAATCATACCTACTCGTTCTTCAATTTGCTTCCCTAAAGCAAACAAGATAGCAACGTTAATTATCATGTGAAAAAAGTTACCATGTAAAAGAGAGTAAGAAAAAAACATAAGAAAATTCTGTCCAAAGAAAAGCTCTTTGTAAGGTGTACTAAATTCTATTGGGAAAAAAGCAAAAAGAAGAAATGCTCCACTTCTCCATTCTATCCCAAGTATTTGTAATAAGATTTCTATTACAACTAACAAGCTACCTACTGCCAATACCCCTGGTGGCACATCATTAAAAAAAGGTTCTCGTTTATTTCGGATCGGAGTATTTTGCATTTCTTATAAAATATTTTCTCCAGTATATATCATTTTACGCAATATAAAATTTAGATCAGTCCTAGTTTACAAAAATAGATTTAATATCTAAGCTAAGCTATGGACATTGAACATTTATCTTTTTCCTCAGGACCTCAAAAAGTGGCACCCTTCAGTCACGCTGTTCGGGCTGGAGATTATTTATTTGTTACCGGTCAGATGCCTACACTTAAAAACGATAACACTAAACTTGTCGATGGTGGAATTGAAGCACAAACCCGTCAGGTTATGAAAAACCTATTAGAGGTTTTGAATGCTGCAGGTTCCTCACTTGAAAAGGTAATTTTTGCACGCGTTTATTTAGTGAACTTTGGCGATTTTGATAAAATGAATAGCGTTTATGCATCATATTTTGCAACAGATAAGCTTCCCGCACGTACTTGTATTGGTGTAACGGGCTTAGCATTGGGAGCTTCTGTGGAGATCGACTTTATAGCGGCTTGTTAATTATGGATTGAAAGCATAAAAACTTTTTCTTGAGCATAACTTTATGAGGTAATGATTGACCAAAAAAAATGTTGAAATGTTTTGGGATATTGGCAGTACTAATGCCTATTTTGCACTTCACTTGATAAAACCAATTTTAAAACGAACTAATAGTGAACTAACTTTACACCCATATAATCTGGGATTCGCGTTCCGATCTAGAAACTACGTTCTGATGGAGGAGCCTGCAATAAAGATTGAAAATCGTAAGGTTGATCTAGCAAGGTGGGCTAAAAAATATAACTTAAATTTCAAGTTTCCTAGCGAATTTCCAATAAAAACAAGTCGCACGCTGAGAGGTGCGTTAGCAATGCGTGAATTTAACCTGGAGACTCCCTTTATTGAGGCAATTTTTTGTGAATATTGGGAAAACAATAATTCTGACATTCAGAACTATGAAGGAATGGCGCCCATAGTAAAAAGATTAGGAGTAAGCGCAGAGGAATTCGAAGAGCTGTGTGAAAGCGATAAAATACGACAATCACTAATTGATAGTACCAATGAGGGTATCAAGCGGGGTGTGTTTGGAGTACCGAGTATTTTTGTAGGCAATGAGATGTTTTGGGGGAAAGACAGAATGGAATTTGTTGAAGATGAATTAATTAATAGACTATAATTTAACGCAAACAGCTAGAAAGCTTTATGTATTTATTACTAGTGATGTAGAGGTTAGTTAAATCCAATAGCTTCGTTTTCTCTAATTACTTCAGGAGAAAATGCTTTTCTAGAAAAAACTTCCTCAACCATAGGTTCGAAGTATTCTATTGTCTTTGAGGGATAATTAGGATCGAAAGATTTTTGATCCCATCTCTCACAAAACTTTGAACACATATCAAAACAAGGATGGCCTTTATATCTGTCTCTTGCATCTTTATCCCATCCGTAGTGATGGGCATAATAAATCATTTGAAAGATGCCATGATGTGCCACTGTCCAGGTAACTTCCCAGCGAACAAAGGGTCTGATCACTTCTGCAGAAAATTTATCGTGATTTTGAGGGGCTAGACCGTCTCCAATATCGTGTAATAATGCCCCAACAATCCAATCAATATCCACGCCATCTGCCTCAGCCCTAGTTGCAGACTGCAAACCGTGATCGAGCCGTGTAATTCGATAGCCTTCAAGAGTTGACTCGCCCTGTCTTTTAAGCTCATCAAGTATTCGACTAGCGGTTAGATTTAAATAAGGCTTTTCTAATTTTTTTAAAAGTTGGTAATCCTCATAATTACCATCTTTCATTTGGGTAAAGCTAACCTTATTAACTTCCTTTTCCATAAAAAGTTTCTCAAATCATTAATCTAACTTGTTCTTAACTGAGAAACAAAATCTAAAATTGCCTCACCTATTTCCTTTGGTGAGTCTTCCTGTAAAAAATGAAGTCCTTTAACCGTAACTTCTTTCTGAGCGGGTAAAGACCGACAAAATTCCCTTTGGTTTTCTGAGAAAAAGCCGGGCTCTGCATTGATGAACAGCTTCGGGGTTTTGCTTTGAGATAGCCAAGAACTGTATTCTTGTACGACCTGCGTTACGTCCTCTGGTTCTCCATCTATAGGGATTTGTCGAGGCCAACTCAAAGTTGGTCTTCTGTCTTCTCCTGCATTCAAAAATGGGCGTCGATACTCATTCATCTCTTCCTCTGACAGCTCTCGTATAATGGACGAGGGCAAAACCCTTTCAACAAAAATATTTTTATCGAGCACCATGCTTTCTCCTGCGTCAGACCTAAATCCCTGAAAAACCTTTTTACCTCCTTCAGGCCATTCCTCCCATGTTACAGGCTTCACTATCCCTTCCATATGTACAATGCCTTGAGTTCTGTCCTGGTTTTGAAAACACCAATCAAATCCTAGTACTGATCCCCAATCATGGATAACAAATATAACATTGTTCCCAATATTTAATTTTTCGAGTAATTCGAATAGAAATTCACGATGTTCAAAATAGCTATAACTTTTCGATCCTGAATTTGTAATTTTTTCAGAGTCACCCATACCAATTAAGTCGCAAGCAATTAAGCGTCCTTGTCCCTCAAGATAGGGCATAATATTTCGCCAGAGATATGAAGATGTGGGGTTTCCATGCTGAAAGACGATTGCATCGCCTTCTCCTTCATCGATGTAAGACATCATCTTGTTATTTATAGTTATTTTTTTTTTATTTGCGTATGGTTTTGTATTAAAACTCATTAAAAAACTCCAAGTTCAAAATTCATACTAAAGGGTATTAAGTTAAGACAATTAATACAACTTCTATTTAGTATTGTATGATTGTATTAGTTCGAGCTCATTATAATTTTTTAAAAAAACATAATTTTCACTATACTATTTAAAGATGGATTCAATACTTCGATATGCCTACTTACTTTGTAATAATAATCTAGAGCTCAATAATTTCTGCCGATTTAGTAAGAATTTAAAAAACAACAATCTTGAGCCAACGAATACTACTGCATCCTCCATGATAGCAAATTTGGACTTTAAAGGCTCTATAGAAACGTTTCCTTTAATAGAAGCAATTAAAAAAAATAGTAGTGAAGCAAATTGGCGTCAAACGTATTCCATATCTGAGGTAGGCGAAGATTTTACAAATCGTCATTGTTATTTTGAACTTATTGGACCTAACGGACATTTTTATAATGAAGCTATAAGAGGGTTTGTATGTTATTGGGGAGAATCCTTGAACTATAATTGGCATAGTCACGAGGCTGAAGAGATTTACTATATTTTAGGTGGTAAAGCGTTATTTAAAACTAAAACTATGACAAAAGTTTTAAAAGCCAATGAGACGCAATTTCATAAAAGTTGGGAGAGCCATGCAATGGAGACATTAGAGGAACCTTTACTAGCTTTTATCCTTTGGCGCGGGAAAGGCTTAGACCAGTTAGCTAAAATGGACAATTAAATTTTATAAAATGCGGTTATTTTACGGTGACCAAGCAATAGTAGCCTTTTACATTTTCTAACATCATATAATCATCTTTAAACAATGAGATAACACTCCACTTACTATTGATCTCAAACTCTTTTATAGTTTCGTCAAATCTATACTTTCGAAATACTCCCTCATTTATGGTAAAACATACATAACCCCCGGGCTTGGCAATTCTACAAAGCTCATTAAATCCACAAGAAGACACGTGATCATGGGTAAAGACACCCACACACATCACACAATCATACGCATTATCATTTATTGGCAGCTTCTTATTTAAACTGCCTGAATATAATTTCTGATATCCCCTTTGACTGGCTATTTGTAACATTTCATCAGAAATATCAAGACCATCAAAATTATTAAATCCTTCTGCCTTCAAGTGCTTACCTACTAAACCCGTGCCACACCCAATATCTATAATTTTAACCGCTTTGTCTTTAACTTTGCTCAAAAGGAGTTTTACGCTTGTTGGCTGTGAAACGGTACCAAGCTTATTGTCATTGTCAAAATCATAATCAGGTGCCCACTTCTTATAGACCTCCTTCAACTTATTATCATTTTGCAGATCATCTAAATCAAGATGGCTATAATTTACTAATCCTTTGTTATCGGACACAGCACCCTACTTTCTTCAAAATCACTTTACAGTTAGCATAATAAATTATGTTATTATATTTGATAGCTTTAAATATTATTTTGAGAGAAGAATAATATTAGTAAGTGAGGCCTTTAATAGCCAAAAAAAAAATATTTTGAAAGAGACAACACATGACTATCCACATTGGAGCAAAGAAAAACCAAATCGCTGATACTGTTTTACTACCGGGTGACCCTTTACGAGCAAAGTGGGCTGCAAATAGATTTCTATCAAATGTTACAGAAGTAAATACTGTCAGAGGAATGCTTGGATATACCGGCACTTGGAAAAAAAATAAGGTAACAATACACGGCTCAGGAATGGGAATGCCCTCTCTCTCGATTTATGTAAATGAGCTCATAAGAAATTATAACGCTAAAACATTAATACGTATTGGATCAGCTGGAGGCATGCAAAAAAAAGTCAAACTGAGAGATGTAGTTATTGCAATGACAGCCACTAGTGTTTCAACTCCTTCGACTACAATATTTAAAGAACTAAACTTTGCACCTTGCGCGGACTTCGGTCTATTGCAAAACGCGGCAATGATTGCTAAGACTAAAAAGAGATCGACACATGTGGGAGGAATATATTCCTCTGATACTTTTTATGATGAAAGATCAGACCTCAATAAAGAGCTTACGAGACATGGGATCCTAGCAGTTGAGATGGAAACTGCGGAATTATATAATTTGGCTTTGAGATATAAACGAAGAGCGCTGTCAATCCTGACAATAAGTGACCATCTTCAAACAGGAAAAGCATTAAGCTCAAAAGATCGTGAAAGCAGTTTTAGCGATATGGTGGAAATAGCTCTTGAAGCTGCATTTCTACAAATTAAAAATAGTTAGGAAATTTTGATGATTAAAGTAGCAATTATAGGACTCGGGATTATGGGGCGCAGAATGCTTCAGCACATGCGTATCCATGAAAAGTTTGAGCCTAACTATCTCTGGGATCCTGATAAAAACGCATGCCAAAAAGCTATCGAAATTGATAGTGAAGCTAAAATTATGAATAGCCCCGAGGAAGCAATCGATGTTGCAGACTTGGTTTACCTTGCTTGTCCACCGCAGGTACGAGAAGCGCATGCCATTCAAACTGCTCAAAAAGGTAAAGCTCTTTTTTTAGAAAAGCCACTAGGTATAGACATCGATCACAGCAAGTCACTTATCAATAAACTTAAAGGCTTCAATGTTCCATTAGCAGTAAACTTTACACAGGCAGCTGGCCCCGCACTAAATGATTTGATTAAAGCCAAGTCCGCTGGTCAGTTAGGAGAAATGATTGGCGTTGACATTATTGTTACTTATCCAAAGTGGCCAAGAGAATGGCAAAAAGAAGCAGATTGGCTTAGATTTAATAAAGAAGGCGGAATGACTAGAGAAGTTATATCTCACTTTATATTTTTTTCTGAAAGGGTGCTAGGGTTACTGGAATTGAAGTGGGCCAAAGTTATTTACCCCAAAGATAAGTTACTGTGCGAAACGGATGTGCTTGCACGGCTTGAAACTAAAGATGGAAAATGTGTAAACATTCTGGCCAGTGTGGGTGGAGCTCAGCCTGATAGGCAGGAGATGACCGTACGAGGTACAGCTAAAAGTCGAAGGGTTTCTGAGTTTTATAAAGACAGTGAAAGTAATGGCTTGGAATTCATTCCTTTACGAGAAGAACCAAAGGACCCTCGAGCCGTAAGTCTCAAAGCTCAATTAGACGATTTAGAAAAAGCGTATAATGGTCATCCAAACAAACTAGCTACAGTAGATGAAGCCCTAAGAGTTCAAGTTTTAATTGAAAGTATTTTAGCATCCAAATAAACCTCTTTGTAACATCACGCAGTTTTTTGTTTAGTATTCATTTAAATTTACTTGATCACCCCATATTGACTTAAGAGCCAGCGATTTATAAGTTTAATATAAAAATATTTTTGGGAGTTTTTATGAATTTTAAAGAAATTATCGTTACAACGACTAATGGAATAACAAAAATAACTCTTAATAGACCTGATAAATTAAATGCTTGGACCACAGTAATGGGGAATGAAGTTAAGAGAGCTATTGAAATAGCAGGACAAGATAAAGAGTGTAGATGTATTGTGGTTACTGGATCAGGCAGGGGGTTTTGTGCAGGCGCCGATATGGGGAACCTTAAAGATATATCTGATGGAGATATCGAAAGAGAGATTGAAGTTGATATCAAGATAAAACCATACCAAGCAGATAAAAACTTGGGTCCTCAGATTTTGGAAAACTTCGAAGGACGTTTTGCCTATTTGTATAATTGTCCTAAACCCATAATTGCAATGATCAATGGAGCTTGCGCAGGCATTGGCCTGATATTTACTCTCTACGCAGATTTACGATTTACAACTAGTGAAGCCAAATTCACCACCGCTTTTGCTTCGAGAGGCTTAATTGCTGAACATGGCATTGCCTGGTTATTACCACGACTAATTGGAGAAGCTAAAGCTATGGACCTTTTATTGTCCGCTAGAATTTTCAAAGGAGCTGAGGCAGAAAGTTTGGGGTTAGTGAATAAAAGCGTTCCTGTAGAGGAGCTCGAAAACTATGTTAACAGTTACGCGAAGCATTTAGTTGAAAGAGTGTCGCCTAGATCAATAACAATTATGAAGAGACAAATAAGAGCGGGTTATAGTCAGACATTTTCAAAGTCTTTGGAAATTGCAGATAAAGAAATGTTTCTAAGCTTTGAACAAGGTGATTTTAAAGAGGGCGTAGAAAGTTTCGTTGAAAATCGGGCTCCCCAATTTGGAGGAATTGGGAAGTAGAATTCAATAAATCTCTCAACACAATATTTCCAAATTTAAGTAATACTGCTTTTTTGTAATTTAAATGAGAAGAATAATGTTACTAAAATTGTAAAAAATAAAATGCCAATCAATGGTAAAGGCGAGATAAAGTCAGCGATTATGTAACCTGTTGCATATGCCAAGATACCCCCAATCATAACCTGTATAGTTGCACCCAAGCCAGAGGCACTACCCGCTAATTTGGGATTTACGGAAACAATTCCTGCTGCAGCATTTGGAACAATAAGGCCTTGACCTAAGCCAACCAAAAACATAGGAGTAAAAAAACTGATAGGGCCAAAAGTAAAATTTAAATAAATAAGTGTTTGCAACACCGGTCCTGTGAGCGCAACAAAACAACCCCAAAGCATGAACCTGTTTGGTCTTATTTTCATAGCAAAGCGACCGGTAAGAAAATTTCCTAAGAAAAATCCAAGCCCCAGAATAGCAAACAAGTACCCCTGAACGGATGGTGCTAACTCAAAATATTCCGCTGATATTACTGGTGCTCCGGTCAAAAAGCTGAAATAAGACCCTAATGAAAAGCCCATTACAAAAACATAAAACCAAAAATCTTTGTTTAAAAACAGCTCTTTATAATCGTCACTCAATTTTGCCTTCGATATCTCATTTTTGTTAAGAGTTTCTTTCTGATCAAACCAAATCAGTAATAGAGAAATAATTCCCATTAAATACATTAATCTCAAACTATAACGCCAATCTAGTTGCTCTTCCAAAATTCCACCTAAAGCAGGAGCTAACATCGGCATTATTGTCATAGCCATGGTTACATAGCCAATCATCGAAGCTGCATGTTCCATTGGCACAATGTCTCTTATAACTGCGCGACCCAAAACAAAGCCAGCCGCAACTCCAGCTTGAAGCATCCTAAAGAATAAAAACACATAAAAATTTGTGGTTATTTCACATATTAAAGTTGAGAGAGTAAATAAAACGAAAGCCGCTATCATCGTTGGCTTTCTTCCAATCCTATCCGATACGGGGCCTATAATTAGTTGAAAAAAAGCTAACGACAAAAAGTACCCCGAAATAAAGATTTGCATAGTTCCATAATCTACATCAAAGTCTTTAGCCATACTTGGTAAACTAGGCAGGAATATACTCATATTCATTGCTGATACCCCAGCTAGAATAGCGAGAGTAGAAATGTGGGGAGGAGAGCTACGATCCAAAAAATAGCTCTGGCTCATGTAAAGGTTGTTGCCTGACAAGTTTGTGTGCTCTTATTTTGTTTACTAACCCTTATTGGAAATAAGCGTTCTTGTAAAGATGTTCAACATTTGAATTTTAAGTTAAATTCGCCATACGGTAACACCGCCTTGTCTGTCTAGAGCTGCAACTGCTCTGTCATCAGGCCGCCAATACAACTCAGCGACAGTGTCAGCAACCTGACCAACGCCTAATTTTGCTTCAGTGTTGTTGGGCTTGATTTCCCATAAAACAACTGTCCCATTTCTACATCCTGATATGAGTCTGTTGCTATGATTAGAGAATAAAAGAGATGTAATAGCATCGGCATGGTAGTCTAACTCCAGGGGACTTGTGCCCTCTGGGCCATCTCCTTCAAAATTCCAAACTGTGGCTGCTTCACTACCACCTGTTGCCAACAATGTTCCCTTATTATTAAATGATAGTGCAGATGGCTTAAAAGGATAACCCGACATTTTTGAATCATTGCCTGAAGAACGGCGCCAAAAGTGAACAGAATTATCTTGGCTACCACAAGCCACAATATCGCTATCACTGCTCAGAGCTATCGAGACGAGGGACCCTTTCCATTCTAACTTCTGAATCAAATTACCACTGACACCATCAAGGAACTGTACCTGTCCATAGCAAGCTGTCGCTAATTCCCCTTTATTCGTCCAAGCAATAGTACTCACAGTACTTTGATGATCACTTGTTCGCCAAACTTCTTTACCGCTTGCAGAATATACATAAACGGTTTTCGAAAGCGAAGTCGCAATAAGATTGCCATCTGGTGACCAACTTACGTTTTCAGCCCATCCCTTCCCAATATCTATTACTTTCTCTGTATCAGGTTCCAATAAATTCCAAATAATGAGACGACCATCTTGGCCTGTGGTTGCAAATTTACTTTTGCTTGGATGAACAGATGTAGCAAGAGCTCCACCATCATGCACCTGTTTTTTTGTCCAAATAAGATCACCACGTTTTCCATCGAATACCGATACGCTTCCAGCAGCATCAACAACCGCAAACTCGTTGCCCTCTGAAGTCCATCCTCCAGATATAGCACAATCGTCTAAGGTAGCAGACCATCCAGTTCGTAAAGAACCTAAAGACTGGGCATTCACACTAGACACTCCTCGAACCCTTTACGCATTTCGTCTTCATCAAGATTTCTGCCAATAAATACAAGTTGATTTCTTCGCGGCATATCATCCCATGACCTATCAGGCTTTGCATCAAAAAGCATGTGCACTCCCTGAAAGACAAAACGACGGGAGTCACCAGAAATACTTAAAAACCCTTTCATTCTAAAAATATCAATACCTTTTTCTCCTAATACTTTAGAAAGCCATTTGTTTAACTTCTCTTGATCCACATCACCATCTTTCTCTATAGCGATAGAACCAACCTCATCATCATGTTCATGCTGAGCAACCCAGGTTCTTTCAACAACAGCTGAAACAACTACATCTTCGTCCCTTGTGATTATTTTTATATTAAATTCTTCTGCCGTATGTTGTGCGTAAAGGCCTATTTGCATTGGTTTGTCGATAATTATATCGAAAGATTTACTGCCACCTGATGCGAGGTTTAATTCCACATGTGTATTCATTGGTATAGTTTCATCAGGCAGTATACTTTTCCCGTCTTCAGCATAGTATCGAACACATTTTTCGGCGTTGTCTCTTAAATCAGAATCATCCGATCCCTGATCTGTCGTAATAACTAGGGACATTGAAGGGTCGGGGCCTTCGTCAAATTGTACTTTATAATTTCCGGGTTCAACTAAATATACGCCTGTCCATTCAAATGGATACTCCGGCTCAAGAAACGTCGGACGACGTTCTAGTGCTTGATCCAAATTAAAGGCGCTTAAATTTAGAACCGTATCAACGGGTACGTCCGCATTTTCGGCTCTGACAATTTTTGTCATTCTGTTCATTTCACGTATGCGCGTTTCAATTTCATCAAGGCCCTCACTACTTGCTAAGTCGGTTTTATTTAACACGACCACATCAGCAAAAGCGATTTGTTCGGTACTTTCATCACTACGACCCAATTGCTGGTCTATATGAAACGCATCAACTAAGGTGACTATGCCATCGAGCGCATACTCGGAACTGATATCCTCATCCATAAAAAATGTTTGCGCCACTGGTCCTGGATCTGCAAGTCCTGTTGTTTCTACCAAAACATAGTCGAACTTATCTCGGCGCTTCATTAAATTACTTAAAACTCGTATTAAGTCACCTCTAACGGTGCAGCAAATACATCCATTTGACATCTCAAAAATTTCTTCCTCGGCGTCTATCACCAAAGCCTGATCAATCCCGACTTCACCATACTCATTTTCAATAACTGCGATTCTTTTTCCATGTTCCTCACTTAATATCCGATTCAGAAGTGTGGTCTTCCCTGATCCTAGAAACCCTGTTAGGATTGTTACGGGTACTTTTTGTGGTGTGTTCATTTATTTCTCCTTATCAAATTGTTCAAACAAATCTGGTTTGACGGGGTATCCCCATCGAATTGCAATTTCAGTCAAGTCAGCAGCTTTGAATTCAGCCGCTGGTTTATGAATTTTGTGCTGTAATGGATCAGACCCAGCTTTTAATAAAGCCACTACAGTTTCAACTGGAGGACATCCCTCTTCTAAACATGTTAGTTCTGTTACTGTTATGGTTGCATTATTTTGTATTGAAAGGTTCTCACCTAAAGCCTCTTTAATTTTCCGAACTTTTGTTAGGTCCGTTTTCGGTTTTGAACTCCCAATAAACATTATGCAACACCTGCATCACTACACATTGAACAGACACCCGATATTTCAATCATTGCATTTTCAATATTGAAGTCTAGGCTTGAACTGGAAGCTTTTGGGATGTTTTCTTCGCCTCGTATTTCCGCTACGTTGTCACATTTTCGACAAATAACAAATGCAGGAATATGGGCGCAGCCAGCATAAGCACAGGCAATAAATGAATTCAACCCTTGAATCTTGTGAACAAGTCCATTTTCAATTAAAAAATCTAAGACCCTATAGGCAATGGGAGGCGACGAAGAAAACCCTTCTTTACTTAAAACATCAAGAATCTCGTATGCTCCTAGCGGTTTATGACCTCGGATCAATATCTCAAACACTTTCTGTCTAAGGGGAGTGAGTTCTAAATTGTTTTGATGACAGTATTTTTCAATTGATGCCTTATATCGGTCGCTACAAATGCTATGATCATGTTTTTTAAATGATGACATACTGTGATTTGAGCTCATATTTTTTTTCATAGTTATTTAACTATTGCCTTTTAAATTCTGCAGTACTATACGTAATGTTATAACATAACAATGTTACGTAATAACATTACTATATTTAACTAATACATGGAGACCTTAATGTCCAACAAATTTATTTTAACCGCTACTGCGTTTTTATTAGGCACAAGTATGGGAATCGCGGACGTACCAAAAGTCTCCGTTGATATCGCTCCTGTACATTCTTTGGTATCAAAAGTAATGACTGGAGTCGGTAACCCCGATCTCATAATTCCCGCTGAAGCATCTCCACACGCTTACCAATTAAAACCATCTAACGCAGAGTCTTTAGAAAACGCAAATCTTGTTTTTTGGGTAGGAAAAGATTTGACCCCTTGGTTGGAGAAGGGCTTGTCTAGTCTTGCTTCAAATGCGTCGGTGAGCACACTTTTAGACGTAAACGGCATAGAGTTGCTTGATTTCCGAGAGGGCGCGCTTTTTGAGGCACATGATCATGGTGAGCATGACAATCATGATGACCATGAGAAAGGTAGTCATAAGGCACATGGAGAACATGAAGGCCATTCCTTTGAGTGGGCCGGCGTATTTGAGCTTGCAAAAGGAACATACAATTGGTCATTCTCAAAGGTCGACGGCAGTTATGCTGATCCAGCTATGAAAATGGTTATCCTCAAAGCTTCTGATATTGAGGCTGTTGAGGAAAAGGCTGAAGCGCTTTTAGAGTCAAGTTCATTTGAAACAAAGAAACATAATGAACAGCTAGTTGCGCAAGAAAAGTCATTCTCCTTAAACTTTGACAGCAACAAAAATATGACTGTTTTTAAAATTAAGATAGAACAAAGTGGGAAGTATGCCTTTTTCACAGAACATATGCCTTTTGAGTTTGAAACGGATGAGCACTTCCTAAAAGATGCCTCAGGGACTGATATAGAGCCGATTGCACAAGAACCAGATAGTGGTCATCATGATCACGCAAGCCACGATGGGCATCAAGGCCATGATCACGGCGCGCACGACCCACATGCATGGTTATCACCAAATATTGCAAAAGTTTGGTTAAATGTCATAGCGGCAAAAATGTCTGAAGCAGATCCACAAAATGCAAAATTATATTTTTCAAATGCAAAAACGGCCATAGAAAACTTGGATAATCTTATAGTCGAAGTTAAGACGATTTTAGATCCAATAAAAGACAAGAAATTCGTCGTTTTTCATGATGCTTATCAGTATTTCGAAAATGATTTTGATATCAGTGCATCTGGTGCAATTTCGCTTGGCGATGCCTCAGACCCAAGTCCAGCTAGGTTGGAAGAGGTGAGAAAAAGAGTTGTCAATGAAGGTATTGAATGTGTTTTGGCAGAGCCTCAGTACAAAAAAGGGCTTGTAAAAGCTGTTATTGAAGAAACAAATTCAAATACGACAGTTATTGACCCATTAGGTGTCAAATTAAAGCCTGGACCTGAACTTTACGAACAACTGATTAGAAATTTGGCATCTAATCTCGCTGGATGCTTCTAACTTCACTTAACTGAAGCGGCACCAATTATTGATTATTATATGGTGCCGCTGACCATTTGTTTCAAATGTCGTAATTGATACAAATAGTTAACAAGTTGCCTTTAAGTTTTTGACTTACGAGTACGCAATAATAGTACAAAATACTGGGATTAATTTTCACGCTTAATAATAGCAATTCTTCTTGTAAGATCTCTGAGTACGGCGGTCTTAGCAAAGGGTTTCATTGATCTCCATTTTCTTGCCTCCTCGCGGGTTCGCCCACAGCCTTTGCACCAACCGTTTTTCCCAGAAAACTGGCATACATCTATACAAGGGCTATTTTTACGTTTCATTGTTTCTTATCTGTTACTACTGCGTCACTTTGTTTGATTTTGTTCTTAGTCTAGCCAATCATAATTCTCTTTTACAACAATAATTGTTGGACCGTTATTTAATAAAGCCTTTTTAAAAGATTCTACAAATAGTTCCTCATTGTCGGCATAAACTGAAGTGCAATGGCAGGCCTCAGCGAGCTTGACAAAGTCAGGATTAAGTCCCTCTACTCCTACTCGATCAATTTTCTTTACTCCCATATCATCTTGTATCTGTTTATAACCCCCATTCTCCCATATAATAATTGGAAGAGATAAGTTTTGTTCTTTTGCAGTAAGGAGCTCTGGCATCGAAAACATAAACCCTCCGTCCCCAACTAAAACGGCTACGGGTGACGTAGGCAGTGCCATTTTTGCTCCTATCGCGTTAGGCAAGGCGTTACCAAGAGCACAGAACCCAACCGGATGCAGCCACTTTCTTGCTTCAGGAACATTAAAATCAAAAATACCCGTGTAAGACAACTGGCACGCATCGGTCGAAAATATGGTTTCTGAAGGGGCAATTTTCCGTAGTATTGTTAAAAGTTTCTTATGTCTCTTCTCACTTATTGTTAGGTTTTCCTCTATCTGTCTTTTTATCTCAATAACCTCGTTCTTGACACTTTCTAGGTGTTCTAGAGAGACAGAATTATTGAGTGTAGCGTTGAGCTTATTAACTATTTCTTTGGCATCGCCCACAAGTCCCACAGTTGCCTTATAATTATCATTTATCTTTTTGTCATCTATATCTACTCTTACTATTTTTCCATTTATAGAGTATTTTCCAACATAGTTATCTGTTTCTGCCATTTCAGTGCCTATTGCTAGGATTAAATCAGCTTTTGATAGATATTCTCTAGCCTCAGCCCTAACCGTACCCCCAGAAATTACGAGTGGATTGCTATCATTAATCACACCTTTCCCTGCTACTGTGGTAATCACTACGGCTCCAAGATTATCCACCAATTTGCTAACTTCCTCTCCAGCGTTACAGGACCCGCCCCCCAATATACATACAATTTTTTTGCTTTCATTTATTAGACTTATCGCTTTTTGTAAATCGTCTTCACTTGCCCTTGGACAAGGCGGGACCTGGAATGGTTCCCAATTGGTGTTAACTGGTTGCGCCTGAATATCAATTGGTATAGATATATGAACAGGTCTAGGTCTTTTACTTCGAAAAATAGTAAAGGCCTGCTCAAATAAGATTGGTACATCATCAGGCGTTTTGACGGTTTCTGAAAAAGCTGTAAGAGGCTCTGTAACCTTTTTTTGCTCTGTTATTTCATGTAAAACACCCTGCCCCTTTCCTAGGCTTTCACTTTTAGGTTCTGCTGAAATCAAAAGCAGAGGTAGAGAGTCAGCATAGCACTGACCCAAAGCAGTGGATGCATTCGTTACGCCTGGGCCAGATATAACTAGTGCTACACCAACATCACCAGTAGCTCTTGCCCAACCTTCTGCCATAAATCCAGCCCCTTGCTCATTTCTAGCCTGAACATGCCGTATTTTACCTGGATCATCAGCTTTATCCGTTAAAGCGCGGCAAAAATCTAGAGTATGTACCCCGGGTATCCCAAAAATAGTTGTAACTCCGTACTTTGATAAAAGCTCTATAGTTGCTTCAGCGCAGCTCTTCGTCATAGATTATTTAGTTCCATGTTTGTATTAAAAACAGAGTAGATTATATCCTCGGAATAATAAAATCTAAAAACAAAAGGTACGTTTATGTCGAATTTCGGTGTAATGCATCTTTTAAAGAGGTTTAATTTAATTATGGAAAAAAAATCCTGGGCATATATTTCATTTCTTCTCAGTGCAACTGGTATTCTAACTAATCTTTTTTTCGCCACATTCGCTTTTGGCCAAATAAAAATTGTTGATGCTGACACAATTGTCTTTAACGAGGAAAAGATCCGCCTTTATGGAATAGATGCGCCAGAAACAAATCAATATTGTTATGTAAACAGAGAAGCTTGGCCATGCGGCAAACAAGCAACTAAATATTTAACAAATTTATTAAAAGACGTTCCTCTTTCCTCATTGAATTGCAAGATATCGTCCAAGGACCGTTATGGTAGATCGATAGGTGTATGCTATCTCGAAGATCAGAACATAAATAAAAATTTGGTAGAAAATGGCTGGGCTTTAGCGTACAGAGAATACTCTAAAGATTTTATTCACAATGAAAAATTAGCATCAAAAAAGAAAGTAGGCATTTGGCAAGGCGAATTTGTAGAACCTTGGAATTGGCGGAGAGGAGTGCGCATTTACGAAGCGAAAAAGATTGGTTGTAAAATTAAAGGTAATATTTCATCCCGTGGCGAAAAAATTTATCACCTTCCGAACTCTAAAAATTACCTAAAAACAAAAATCTCATCTTCAAAGGGAGAAAGATGGTTTTGTTCTGAAAAAGAAGCTCAAGAAAATGGGTGGAGAAAACCGAAAAATTAGACCAAAACCCACAATATGGTGAACTTTACTATCAGAAAAAGTAAAATTATCTAGGGTCATTGTTTAATTTTTATGGCTGTTTATAATAATAGTTGGAACAATGAATGAACGAAAAATTTAAAAAGCTAGATGCTTCATGTCACTGCGGCTCAATAAGACTGACCATCAATTTGAAGAAACCTCTTTCAGATATTGTAAGGTGTAATTGCTCAATATGTAGTAAAAGTAAGGGGTTCGGGATGCTTTGTACACCTCAGGAAAATATAACTCTGGTTGAAGGCTTTGAGTCTGTCACAGAATATGTGTTTAACACTGCGGAGGCTCCACATTTTTTTTGTATAATATGCGGCACGCATACCCACCACAAAAGTAGGAATAACCCTGGTAATATTTGTGTAAATGTTGCTTGCATTGATGATTTCAATATCGCAGATTATAAGGGAGTTATAAAAAACTTTGATGGAATAAATCATCCTCGAGATTCATAGAACAAATAAAGAGGTTTACATTTGAACAAGCATAATGCGATCAGAAATCAAACATGGGAATGCGATCTCAGAAGTGATACGTTTACTTCTCCTGATGAAGGTATGAGAACCGCGATGGCGACTGCTGTGGTTGGTGACGACGTGTACGGTGAAGATCCAACCGTGAACTTATTAGAAAAGCGACTTGCATCACTTTTAGGAAAAGAAGAAGGCGTCTTTTTCCCTTCAGGAACTCAAAGCAATTTATCAGCTGTTATGGCTCATTGCGGTAGAGGCGAAGAAATCATTGTTGGAAAAAATTACCATGTATACTGGGACGAAGCGTCCGGGGCGTCGGTGCTAGCTGGAATATCGTTATGGCCGGTTGAAACAGAAAACGACGGATCCATTTCACCATCAACGGTTGAAGGGGCTATAAAAGAAGACGATCCCCATCATGCATCTAGTCGATTACTGTGCCTAGAAAATACCGTTGGTGGGAAAGCAATATCATTAACAAAAATGCAGGATGTGTCTGAAACAGCAAGAAAAAACAACCTAAGCATTCATCTTGATGGCGCACGCTTTTTCAATGCGGTAACTGCATTGCGCTGCAAACCAGAGGAACTGGCAAATTGTGCAGACAGTGTGTCAATATGCTTGTCAAAAGGACTTGGGACACCGCTAGGTACTGTACTTGTTGGTTCATCAAAATTTATCCGAAAAGCAAGAAGAAATAGAAAAATTCTTGGCGGGTCAATGAGACAAGTTGGTGTTGTAGCCGCTGCAGGGCATTACGCTTTAGACAACAATATATCTAGGCTTGCTGAAGATCATAAACGAGCCGAATATTTCGCTAATGAGCTTCGAGAAATGAATATAGGGAATGTAGATAGCGGAACAAACATGGTATTTTTTACGCCTACAGACGGGCAAACCGAAAAGCTTCGATCGCACTTAGAGAAATATAGCGTCAAGATTGGTGACCAAAACCCGTCAATACGAATGGTCTTACATCGTGATATTTCAGATGAAAGCCTTGAAAAGGCTATCACAGGCTTTAAGACCTTCTATCAATAAAATACTCATCTTAAGTTTTATGGTAAGAAGAGGACAGAGAAACAGAATTCGGTGGGAAAATATCGAAAGCCCCTGTGTTAAAATCTGCAAACTGGAGAATGGAGTTTGTATAGGATGCGGCAGAACTCAAGATGAGATCCGAGAATGGGTAATCATGACCAACAGTCAAAGAGAAGAAATCATGGAAAGGTTAAAGGCAAATTCCTCAAATGAATAATTCTGACAAAGGAAGCCCATCTAATGAACTTATCTATAGCCTTTTAGAGCACTATCAGAACGGACGACTCAATGATGCAGAAAAGCTTGCTGTAGAAATCACTCGAGACTTTCCCAAGCATGAATTTGCGTGGAAAGTTTTGGGGGTAATATTTGAAGCAACAGGTCGAAAGTCTGGAGCCTTGAATGCAAATAAAACAGCAGTTAAATTATCTCCTCACGATGCGGAAGCCAACAACAACTTGGGTAATACACTCAAAGAACTGGGAAGATTGGACGAAGCTGAAGCCAGCTATAATCAAGCATTACTGTTAAAACCTGACTATGCTGAAGCCCACTGCAACTTGGGTATCATACTTCATCACTCTGGGAAATTGGACAAAGCTGAAGCCAGCTATAGACAAGCGATAGCATTGAAACCTGAATTTCCTGAAGCCTACAGCAACTTAGGCATCACTCTACAAGAAGGAGGGCAATTGAAGGAAGCTGATGCTAGCTATAAAAAGGCAATAGAATTAAGTCCTGGCTATGCTGAAGCCCACAGCAACTTGGGCAATATGCTGAAAGAATTAGGGCGTTTGGAGGAGGCGGAAGCAAGCTATAACGAGGCCATAGCTTTGGAACCTAACTTAGCTGAAGCCCATAACAATTTGGGTACCACACTACAAGAATTAGGTAAATTAGAAGAAGCTAAAGCAAGGTGGACGCAAGCGCTTTTATTGAAACCTAACTTTTTTGATGGAGTACGAAATTTAGTAAAACTACCCGTGGGGCAATTAGAGCCCGATGCAATAAATTTGTGTGAAAAATCATTAGCTTCTGTAGATAGTTCTATAGAAAATCAAATAAAATACCTCTTCGCTCAAGGAAACTTGTTCAAGCACCAGGGACTTATCGAGCGATCGTTTAAGGTATTTTGTAAAGCTAATAAATTACAATTAGAAATTAGTAAAAATGAGATGACTGTCGACTCTAGGAAAAATATTGCCGGTTTAAAAAGAATAGATAGTTGGGTTCCAAGCCTTCCAAAGTTTTCGGAAAAAATATTAGCGAAATTATTCATAATGGGTCCATCAAGATCTGGAAAGTCTCTGCTAGAACATATTCTTGCCGAAAATTCGCAGGTTAAAACACTGCGTGAGATAATTAAACATAATGAGCTTTCAAAGAACCAGGGTTTCAATGAATATGCAAGTGAATTGCTCTTTCAAAAACTTTTTTCCCAAAGTGAAGGTAACCTTTTTGATAAGGGGTATAAGATAGTTACCTCAACCAATCCAGGGAGCCTATTTTATTCTGATTATCTGCTAGATATGTTACCGAGTACCTATTTCATACTTGTTAATAGAGATCCTCGGGATATCTCACCAGAAATATTTACTTCAGAGTACAACAAGGAAAACTTTTACTCATATGATGTAAACGAAATAAAAAAATATTTGGATGTTTATTATCAGGTCTTTGAAACTTTAGTATTAAAGGTCCCCGATAGATGCCTTTCGGTATCTTTTAAGGATATTGTTCAAGCTCCGGAAGATGTAGTTGCCCGTATTAGTAGATTAACAGGTACTAGGCTTGGGGTCGGTGATTTTACGCAAAAACTTGCTAACTTTGAATATGAAAGTGTATTTAAAAACCACTATGCCGCCTTGAGCAACTGACCCAAATGTTTGGCATGTAGCATCTCTGTTATACCGCAAGATAATTTGTATCGCTTTTGAGTGGGATTAATTCCTAATTTATCCCTTGCTCCTTTTGAAAATCCCTAAGTGTTTCATTTAGTTTAAATAAAAAATCGTCGCACTGATCTGTAGTTGAAATGAGTGGAGGTGCTATCATTAACCACTCACCATTTTCACCTTTTGCCGTTTTACGAGTGTAGAGAAGAATTCCATTTTTTATTCCAAGCTCACTTATTCTATAAATAGCCCTTTGGTCCATATTGAACATAGATTTAGTCCTTACATCTGAAACTATCTCCACTGCGAGAAGCAATCCTTTTCCTCTTACGTCACCAATAATTGATTGCTGCGACGCTAGACGCTCTAAACCTTTTTTTAAATAATCTCCAACAATTCGAGCATTTTCAATAAGATTATTTTCGATAACCTCATTAAGCACGGCATTTGCTATTGCGCATGACAGAGGGTTTGACGCGTAAGTATGTCCGTGCAAAAACCCACCGGAGGAAACTACCGGCTCAACTATCTTATTGGGAGCCAATAACGCGCCTAATGGTGAATATCCGGCACATAAGCCTTTTGCTAAGATGACTAAGTCTGGATCGGATCCCTCCCAATGATCGGCTGCAAGAAATTTTCCTGTTCGACCAGCCCCACTCATTACCTCATCGTAAATCAAGAGCACCCCATGCCGGTCACAAATTTCTCTAACTTGTTTGTAGTAAAAGTCAGGTGCCACCAGTGCACCAGTAGAAAGCCCCCCAACAGGCTCCATTATAAAAGCTAAAACTTCTTCCGGATCTTCATCAATTATAGTCCTTTCAAGCTCATCTAAACAAAATCTAGCATAGGATGATGTATCAAAATTATCCGGTACTCTGTAAGAAAGGGGAGCCGGTACTTTGATCGATACTTTTGTCAAACTTTGGAAGTTATCCTTCATCTCAGAGTCATCAGATGCTGAAAAAGCTCCCATTGTTGATCCGTGATAACTGGGCGCTCGGGCTATTATTTTATGCTTTTTTGTTTGTCCACAAGCGAGTGCGTATTGTCTTGAAAGCTTAAATGATGCCTCGATTGCCTCAGATCCCCCTGATACAAAAAATGCTTGATCATACTTATTGCCCGTTAAATTTACTAAGCTTTTCGCTAAGTCTCTATTGGGTCTATTTTCAAAAAATGCATGGCTTGCAAAGCATACTTTTCCGGATTGATTTTTAATAGCTTCCAATACTTTTGGGTTTGCATGCCCAATATTGCAGGTAATAGGACCCGACGAGGCATCAAAGTACTTTTTTCCCTCTTCATCATATAGATAAACTCCCTCACCCCTTTCAACTACAGGCATTTTTTTGTTGCCAATATAAAAGGTTTGTATCGGGCCTCCCCTTTCAAGTCTCATAAAAAGCCACCACTTGTAAAACCAATTTTTAAAGGCTAACTTTTAAATAAGATGAAGTCATTAAAATTATTTCAATAGAAAGATAGATGTAAATGGTTTACCCAAATATGGACCCCTCGCTTAATAACTTTGTTGAAACAATGGCACCTAAAAACAATGACATGCCATATAATTACGCTCCTCAAGCCTTCAGAGAGTCAATGAAAAAGAAAGTAGCTATGACTACTCTCAATAGGCCAACAACATTGGATGTTCGAGAGCATTTATTTAACACGAAAAACGGAACCGTAAATTCTAGGATCTACAGACGAAAGGGCAACGATACACGACTTCCTTGTTTAATATACATGCATGGAGGAGGTTGGATCATTGGAAATCTTGACTCTCATGATGGCGTATGTGTCGACATAGCTTTAGGTGGAGACTGCCAAGTAATTTCTCTTGATTATGGTTTGTCTCCAGAAAATAAGTTTCCAACAGCGTTATATCAATGCCACGAGATCTTTAATGAAGTTTTCGAAAATGCTGATTCTTTCAATATTGATAAAAATCGACTCTCGATAGGAGGCGACTCCGCAGGCGGAAATCTAGCCCTATCGACTAATCTCCTTCTTATAAAAAATGGTGGCCCTCTCCCTTTATATCAATTTCTAATCTATCCATGTGTAGACAAAGATTTTAATAGTTACTCTTACTTAAAGCATTCAGAAGCACCTTTTCTTACAAAAAAAATGATGCTTTGGTTTTTTGATACATATCTGAACGGACCTGATGACTATTTAAATCCATTGGCATTTCCAATTTTAGAGAAGAGTTTTTCTGGAATGCCAAAAACTGTAATATTAAATGCAGAATTAGATCCCTTAGCTACAGAGGGTAGAAAACTGGCCAAAAAACTTATTGATGACGGCGTGCCAGTGTTTCACAAAGAGGCCCAATCATTAATTCATGGTTTCATTAGATGTCGTGATCAAAGTCCTTTAGGAAATAAGATTTTTAAAGAGATGATAAATCTTTTGAAGTCTTTTCATTAACAAAGAAGTTTTTCTTTTGAACTAAAAGAAATTGGTTTACCATTTTATTAATTTCAACAAAAGGGGGATTTTGACATGGATCAAAATATACGAGCTTCATTACAAATTAGTGCTTTTTATAATTTCCAAATTGTGGTGGTTCTCACCACGATGGCACAAGTTGCAACCATGCTTGCTATAGTTTTTGGAGATATTTCCGGTAAAGAACACATGGTAGCTGCTTCGGTGGTGGTACCAACACTTCTTGGGGCATTTGGAATAATAAGAATCATGACAAACTTAAAATTCATAGTTGACGAGATGGATGACAAAATGGCTAAAACAGCCTACGGACAAGAAATAAAATCCATACCAGTTTCAGTACTAAAATTTGTATTTGCCGGGATGTATGTAATTGTGGGTATCTTTCAACTTACGGTTATTTATTAATTCTTAATAGGAGAAGAATAGATGGGGCATGTGTAGGTTTTCATCTATTCTTTTCTATCATTGACACGCTCAATAACTGAATACACAATAAGAAGAAAATGGTATATATTCGTGAACTTTTTTTGCTTTTCTATTCAAAAAACTAGACAACAAAAAATGCTGGTCTGTGAAAAAATTTGACCATGCAATTTGAGGGTATATACACGCCTTTAATAGCTCCATTCAAAAGTGATTTCACGCTCAATTCCGATGCCATGGCTTCAGCGATTGACTTTTTAGTAAATGAAGGCGTTCATGGAATAATCGTAGCTGGTACCACTGGTGAATATTACGCCATGAGTATGAAAGAGCGTGTGTTCTTGATGAATAGAGTGAAAGAATTACTTAATGATCGTTTACCTATGATTGTTGGAACCGGTGCTATTCGTACAGAAGACAGTATCGAATATGCAAAGCAAGCAAGAATTGCTGGAGCTGATGCTATAATGATTGCTACACCACCTTATGCTTATCCGACGGGAAGAGAGATTGCATTGCACGCCTTAGCAATTGATAGAGAAGCAAATTTACCTGTAATTCTATACAATTACCCAGGGCGAATGAGCGTTAATATGGATGAAGAGACACTTGATCGATTAGGTCGATCAAAAAACTTTTGTGCAATAAAAGAAAGTTCAGGAGATCCAAACCGATTACATATGTTAGCACGAGATTATCCTCACATATCTTTAAGCTGCGGAATGGATGATCAGGCATTAGAATTTTTCGCATGGGGTGCAAAAAGCTGGGTATGTGCTGGTTCTAATTTTGCCCCAGAAGCCCATTTAGCTCTTTATAAAACATGTGTGATTGAAGGAGATTTCACTAAAGGAAGAGCTGTAATGTCAGCCATGCTTCCTCTAATGCGGGTTCTAGAGCAGGGAGGAAAGTTTGTACAATGCATTAAGTACGGGCTAAATTTAAGAGGGATTGATGCCGGGCCTCCTCGGAAGCCCTTACAGCCTCTTAATAAAGATGAAAAGCGTGTTTTCGAACAAGTGGTAAATACAATGAATGTTACAATTGATAGAATAATGGGGAGATAGTTATGAGTGAGCTGTTGACACATGAAGAATATAAAAGTCTTGGGGCATCATTAGAGTTTCCACAAAGCCCATTTATTGATGGGAAGTATCATAAAGGTTCAGGAAAAATGATGACCACCATTGATCCGTCCACGGGCATGGAAATAACAAGTATTACCACTGCTAGTGGTGAAGATATAGACCTTGCAGTTAGTAAAGCTAGAGAGGCTTTTGATCAAGGTCGATGGTGTCGCCTCCACCCTTCCGAACGAAAAGATATACTAATAAAGTTATGCAAGTTGTTAACGCGAAATCAAAAAGAACTGGCCGTGATGGAGAGCCTAGACAGTGGGAAACCAATACGAGACTGCGTTCAAATCGATTTGCCAGAAACGATCCATACTATTAAGTGGCATGCTGAGCTAATTGACAAAATCTATGACCAAACTGCTCCCGTTGGTGATGATGCATTATCTCTGATAATAAGAGAGCCAATAGGTGTAGTTGCAGCAATTCTTCCATGGAATTTTCCATTATTGATGCTTGCGTGGAAAATAGGTCCAGCTCTTGCTTCTGGATGTTCGGTCATTGTAAAGCCTGCCGAGCAGACCTCTCTTACTGCTCTTAAAGTTGCAGAGCTCGCAGCTGAAGCAGGAATTCCTCGAGGAGTTTTACAGGTGCTACCAGGTGCCGGGCCGATAGTTGGCGAGAAACTTGGGCGCCATACCGATATTGATATGGTTAGTTTTACGGGATCAACAGAAACAGGACGACTTTTTCTAAAGTACTCCTCGGAAAGTAATTTAAAGAAAACCGTTTTGGAATGTGGTGGCAAAAACCCAGCCGTTGTTTTTAATGATGCAGAAAACCTGGACCTTGTAGCAGAGCATATAGTAAATGGAGCTTTTTGGAATATGGGTGAAAACTGCAGCGCTATATCTAGACTGATTGTTCATAAGGATATCAAATCGGATTTACTCAAAAAAATAGTTGATCGATTAAGAGACTGGAAAACTGGTGATCCTCTCGACCCACAAAATCAACTAGGAGCACTTATTGACAAAGAACATTGCAAAAAAGTTTCTAGCTATCTAAGCGAGGGCGCGGTAATTGGCGGAGAGATTAATGGCTGCTATGTTGGGCCAACAATTTACGAAACAACAACAGATGATAAAAAAGCCAAAGACGAAATATTTGGGCCAATTCTAAGTGTTCTAGAAGTACAAACAAATGAAGAGGCAATTTCATTAGCAAATAAAACAGAATATGGATTAACCGCATCTATTTTTAGTGCGAACACGAGAAATGCCTTAAGAGCAGCAAGAGACCTCAAGGCTGGCACCGTCACAGTTAATAGCTATGGAGAAGGCGATATTACAACACCCTTTGGGGGATATAAACAATCGGGATTTGGTGGACGGGATAACAGCATTCATGCCCATGAACAATATTGTGAAGTGAAAACGATATGGATCGATCTTACCGACCCAGCATCGCAGGATAAGATCGAATGACGGTGCAAGCCGTAGGAAAAATACGAAAGGGACGCAGCTCTAGACGGTTAAAGAGCCAAACAAGAAGTTTTACAATGCTACCCGCATTACGGCACAACCTTCCATTAACAGAACCATTAAATCAAGATCAAATCAATCGAATTGATAACGCTTCTATGGACATTCTAGAAAATACTGGCATTCATTTTCGAGACAAAATTGCTCTTCAAGATTGGAGATCTATTGGAGCAAAGATTGTTGGAGAAACAGTTTTTCTAGATAGATTTCTTGTAAAAGACCTTATTAAATCCATACCAGAGACTTTCACGTACCATGCAAGAAACCCAAAAAACAATCTTGATTTTGGAAAAAACTACAGCATGTTCGTGCCGATGACCGGAGCTCCATACCTAAGAGACCTGGAAGACAAACGGCGTAATCCAACCTTAGAAGACTTAGCCAATTTTCATAAGCTATCACACATGCTTCCGTCTATGCATTCGAGTGCACATCACATAGTAGAGCCCTATGATCATCCTATAAGTCATCGGCATTTACGCATCACCTATTCATCGATGCGATACTCCGACAAAACATTTATGGGAATGACAACAAGTCCCAAAAATGCAGAGGATGTGATAAAAATGTGCGATATTCTATTTGGTCCTGATTATATCGACAGTCATCCAGTTGTAACAGGAAACTGCAATGGAAACTCTCCTTTAGTTTGGGATGAAACAATGCTTGGCGCGATGAGAGCTTTTTGCAAAAGAAACCAACCGGTATTATGCTCTCCATTTGTTTTAGGGGGGGCAAATACCCCTGCATCAGTAGCTCCAACAGTCGCCCAGCTTAATGCTGAGGCATTATCGGCTCTTGCATACACACAAATAATTAAAAAGGGTACACCGGCAATTTATGGCCATTATCTTTCTACGGTATCAATGAAGTCAGGAGCTCCGATGGCCGGAACCCCAGAGATCAGTTTGATGAATTTTATGATTGGTCAAATGGCACGATATTATAAAGTACCATGGAGAACATCAAACACACTAGGAGGCGCAAAGACTTTTGATGCTCAAGCAGGCTATGAGAGTGCAACAACACTAATGGCAGTCATGATGTCTGGTGCAAATTATATTTGGCATTCAGCTGGATGGAATGAGGCTGGTATGCACTGTAGCACGGCAAAGTTTATTGTCGATGCAGAGCAGTGCGCGATGGCATATCGAATGGCTCAGGGCATTAATTGGGATGACTTTGATGAGGGTTTAGACGCAGTTAAGGACATTGGACCTGGGGGTCACTATCTTGGTCATCCTCACACACTAGAAAACTTTCAGCGAGCTTTTTTTATGCCTGAGCTTTTTGATAATAACTCTATTGAGCAATGGCAGGCCGAAGGCTCTACCGAGATTACCGAAAGAGCGCTTAACCACGCAAAGTCTCTTTTGGCAGATTATGAAGAACCAGTCATCAATGAAGCAATCAATGATGAATTGTTAGAATTTATTGCTCTGAGAGAGTCGCAAATCCCCGCCGCTGACTCCCTTAATCAGGAGTTTTAATAAAGATGAGATTCAAAGGGAAAAAAGCTCTTGTAACTGGCGCAGCTGGTGGAATTGGAAAATCTATAGTAAGAAAATTAAGAGCCGAAGGAGCATCAGTTGCAATAACAGATATTACTATCGGTAATGTTGAAGCTGAAGCTCATTTCTTAGGTGACTTGTCCACTGCTCAATTTTGTGACGAGTTGCCTAGTAAAGCTAGAGATGCATTGGGGGGGCTGGATATTTTGATAAACAATGCTGGCATCATTAGAAGAGGTAAAATCACTGAAGCCACGGATGATGACTTTAAATCAACGATAGCCGTAAATATAGAAGCGCCGTTTAGGTTATGTCGATCCACAATCCCAATTATGGAAAAAAATGGAGGTGGATCAATTGTAAATACGGCTAGCTGCTGGGGTTTATCTCCTGGCCCTGATCATCCGATTTATATAATGTCAAAAGCCGCTTTAGCCTCACTTACACAGTGTTTAGGTCGTGATCACGCACATCAAAACATACGGGTAAATGCCGTTTGTCCAAATGAGGTAAATACACCTATGATACGTACTGGTTTTTCTATTCGTGGTCTTGATCCAGAGAAGGCTATAAAAGAACTTGATGAGACCGTTCCCCTAGGCCGTATAGCTGAACCTGATGATATTTCAGATGTAATTTTGTTTTTAGCCTCTGATGAAGCCCGGTACATGTGTGGATCTCTTGTCGAAGTAAACGGTGGGAAACCCGTAGCATGAGAGCACTGGAGGGTAAGATTGCTTTAGTTACTGGAGCTTCACGCGGAATCGGGCTTAGCACAGCAAAGCTCTTAACTGAAAAAGGTGCTAAGGTTTATACAGCGCAAAGAAGTAAAGGAGAGCATTTTTGGCTTGAAGCTGACTTTAATGATGTAGAAACGCCAAAAAAAATTATGTCTCAAATACAAGATTTAGAAGGGCACCTTGATATTTTAATCAATAATGCAGGTATTATGCGTGAGGGGAATGCTGAAGAAACAAATGAAGCTGATTGGTTTGAGCAACTTCAAATTAATTTGACCACTCCCTTTCTTCTTATAAAATACGCTCTACCGTTGTTAAAGGTAAGCAAGGGCTCCATTATTAATGTAGGTTCTATAGAAGGGTTAGGAAGTAACCCTCGCCATCCCGCTTATTGTGCTTCTAAGGGAGGACTACATGCATTAACGCGGGCGGTCGCAGTTGACCATGGACCTGAAGGCGTGAGGTGTAATGCAGTTGCTCCTGGCTGGATTAATACTGAGCTAAATGAGGAGTTCATAAAATCCCTATCAGATCCCAAAGTTTTTAAAAATAAAATTGGTGAAATCCATCCCTTGAAGCGAAGTGGGGAACCTCTTGAAGTGGCTGAATTAATTGTTTGGCTTGCATCTGAGAAGGCATCTTTTTTAACTGGTCAAGTCCTGACTGTTGACGGGGGTAGAACCGCAAAATTGAGTTTACCTTGAAATGATAAGTGTTTCCCAAAACCCCGGTCCTTCTGCATGGAACGAGTTACTTCCCCATAGGAAAACACTTCCTAGCCTCTCGGGCAACTTAACATCTGATTGGCTTATTGTCGGAGCAGGCTTTGCTGGGTTATCAGCAGCAAGAAGGGTTCAAAAAGAAGCGCCAAATGACCGTATTGTCATTTTAGATGCTCAAGGACTTGCATCAGGACCAGCAGGAAGAAATTCTGGCTTTATGATTGATTTACCCCATGACTTGGCAAGCGATGATTACGGAGGCCAATTAGAAAATGATCGCCAAACTATCAAGCAAAATAGGTTTGCCATTAAGTTTGCAAAAGAGACCGTTGAGGCTCTAGGTCTACCTACGGAATGTTTTAAAGAAATCGGGAAAATAAATGGCGCTGCAACCGCCAAAGGCATGCGTCATAACACTGATTATGCAAAACATCTTTCACAACTTGGCGAAAGATATGAACATTTCGATGCAAAATCAATGAAAGGTATTACCGGAACTAGTTATTATAAAGGAGGACTGTTTACGCCTGGAACTGTAATGATCCAACCGGCTCTATACATTAGAGCTTTGGGTGAAAAAATGCTTTCTAATAGAGTTCAAATATATGAAACGTCACCGGTAGAAGAACTAAATAAAATTGGCTCTGATTGGCAAGCAAAAACACCTAAGGGTCTTATTACCGCCTCTAAAGTAATTCTTGCGGTTAACGGAAACATAGAGAATTTTGGTTACTTCGATAACTCACTTCTTCATATCTACACTTATGGCTCCATCACACAAA
>CACBNQ010000002.1 GCA_902540655.1 uncultured Alphaproteobacteria bacterium
GAAGATAAAAAAACTTTAATTAAAGACTACGCAACAAAAAAGGGAGATACTGGCTCACCTGAAGTTCAGGTAGCTATATTGACCAAGAGAATTGTCAATTTAACAGAGCATTTCAAAACTCATAAAAAAGATAATCATTCTAGAAGAGGCCTATTGAAAATGGTTTCTTTAAGACGAAAACTTTTGGACTATGTGCGAGAGAAAGACGAGAATCGCTACAAAGAACTAATTAAAAGACTGGAAATTAGAAGATAAAATATTCCGTTTTTTGTCCGTAAAATTTACCAAAACAAAGGCAAGATATGTTTAATGAAATAAAGAAGACTATTGAGTGGGGACACGATAAGTTAACACTAGAAACTGGAAAGATAGCTAGACAAGCAGACTCGACCGTAATAGCAACATATGGTGAAACAGTAGTTATGGCTGCCGTTGTATACTCAAAGGAATCAAAGGCTGACCAAGATTTTTTTCCCTTAACCGTTAATTATCAGGAAAAGTATTATGCTGCGGGGAAAATTCCAGGAGGGTTTTTCAAAAGGGAAGCTAGACCGACAGAAAAAGAAACTTTGACCAGTCGTTTGATCGATAGGCCGATACGACCGTTATTTGTTGAGGGGTTTAAAAATGAAGTACAAGTAACATGTACCGTTCTCAGTCATGACCTAGAGAACGACCCTGATATAGTAGCAATGATAGCAGCCTCTGCGGCCTTAACACTTTCAGGAGCTCCTTTTCTTGGTCCCATCGGAGCTGCTAGAGTAGGTTTTGTTAATGACTCTTATGTTCTCAATCCTTCGGTAGATGATATGGATAATCTAAAAGAAAATAATGAGCAAAGACTTGATCTTGTAGTTGCTGGAACCAAAGATGCAGTAATGATGGTAGAGTCCGAAGCTTACGAATTATCGGAAAAAGAAATGTTAGGAGCGGTAAAATTCGGGCATGAACAGATGGCATCAGTAATTGACATGATCATTGATCTAGCAAAAGAGGCTGCAAACGAACCCTTTTCTTTTGAGTATCAGCTCAATGACAAATTATATAACAAGATATCCAAAGCGGGAGCCAAAGATCTAAAGAAAGCTTTTGAAATATCTGAAAAAAAAGAACGACAAGCTTCAGTGGCATCAGCAGTAGAGAAAATCAAAAGTTCCCTGTCTGATGAAGAAAATGAAGGTAATGAAGTGAATGAACTCGTAAAAAGACTAGAGTCTGAGGTTGTTAGAAACAATATTCTAGATAATGGTACTCGAATAGATGGTAGAGATTTAACAACGGTTAGGTCAATAGAGACGGAAACTCGTCTATTGCCAAGAGCACACGGTTCCTCACTATTTACTAGGGGTGAAACTCAAGGACTAGTAGTCACAACGCTGGGAGCCGGGGATTCTGAACAGATAATTGATGCCCTACATAAAGAAGGTAGACTGAATTTTATGCTGCACTATAACTTTCCACCATACTCGGTCGGAGAATGCGGTCGAATGGCTGGCCCAGGCCGTAGAGAAATTGGCCACGGAAAACTTGCTTGGAGAGCCTTACAAGCAGTATTACCTTCGTCTGATGAGTTCCCTTATACTGTAAGAGTCGTATCAGAAATTACTGAATCCAATGGATCTTCTTCAATGGCAACCGTTTGTGGATCATCTCTGTCAATGATGGATGCTGGGGTACCCCTTAAAGCACCCGTAGCAGGTGTCGCTATGGGATTGATACTAGAAGGAAAAAAGTTTGCCGTTCTAACAGACATTTTGGGGGATGAAGATCATCTTGGTGACATGGACTTTAAGGTAGCTGGAACAGAGGCTGGGATAACGTCTTTGCAAATGGATATAAAAGTTGCAGGAATTACTCCTCAAATTATGGAAAAGGCTCTAGATCAAGCAAAGGAAGCTCGTTTGCATATATTAGGCGAAATGGCTAAATCTTTGTCGGCTCCATCTGAGTTTTCGAAATATGCACCTAAAATTGAGTCACTTACTGTTCCAAGCGATAAAATTCGCGAAGTTATTGGAAGTGGAGGAAAAGTGATAAAAGAAATCGTCGAGATTTCGGGTGCTAAAGTTGATATAAATGATGAAGGATTAGTAAGAATAGCATCTCAAAACAAAGAGAGCCTAGATACAGCTAGAAAAATGATAAGTGAAATCGTTGAAGACCCTATTGTTGGTCAAGTCTATGAAGGAAAGATTGTGAAGCTGATGGACTTCGGAGCTTTTGTCAACTTTTATGGAAAACGAGACGGGCTTGTTCATGTAAGCCAAATATCGGAAGAAAGAGTAAACCACCCAAAAGATGTTTTGACTGAAGGACAGAATGTAAAAGTTAAGTTAATGGGTATTGATGACAGGGGTAAAAGCAAACTATCGATGAAAGTTATAGATCAAAGCACAGGAAAAGAAATAGAAAAGGAAGTTTAGGCTATACCCAACCTAACAACTCATTTTTTATTATGTTGAAAAACATATCAATGTGAATTTTTTCATCGTTAAGACATGGGATGTATAAAAAGTTTTTTCCGCCGGCCTCAATAAAACTTTCTGAAATCTCGCCACAAATCTCTTCTAATGTTTCAACACAATCAGAAGAAAATGAGGGCGCTATGACTGCAATATTTTTATTACCAGATTTCGCTAAATCTGCCACGAGATCGACGGTCGCTGGTCCTACCCACTTTTCGGGACCAAACTTAGACTGAAATGCCGTTGTTAATTCGTTCTCCTTCCAATTGAGCTTTTCCCTAATAAGCCTGGTTGTTTTTTGGCATTGGCAGTGGTAAGGATCTCCATTCATTAGATATCTTTCGGGAACACCATGGTAAGATATCACTAGATGCTCAGGCTTTATTTTTGAGTTTTTATAAGCGGTCGTGATGGATTCTGAAATGGCATTGATAAAATTAGAGTTATCAAAATATGGAGATACTGTTCTTATAGAAGGTTGCCAATTAAGATTCATTAGTGATCTAAATACTTGATCATTAGCAGTAGCAGTTGTTGGAGCCGCATACTGTGGATAAAGTGGAAAAAAAAGAATTTTTGTACATCCTTTAGATACCATTTTTTTTACCACGCTATCTGTAGAAGGATTTCCATATCTCATACAAAAATCTACTAAAACTTTATCACCATACGCTTTATCGAACCTAGCTCTCAATTTTTTTGTTTGAGCCTTTGTAATTGTAAGCAGTGGGCTTTCATTTTCTTCGTTATTCCAAATCTCTTTATATGCCTCACCAGAGGAGAATGGTCTTCTTAGCAAAATTAAGTTTAATATTGGTTTCCATACCCAAGGAGAGTAATCAATTACTCTCCTATCAGAAAGAAATTCTTTGAGATATCTTCTCATAGACCAATAGTCTGTGGCATCAGGTGTACCCAGATTACCGAGAATTACCCCGACTTTTTGTTCTAAAATCTGAGGATGTTCTTTTGGAATATCTGACTTTTTTTTATTCATTTCAATTTCTTTCGATACGCATTAACTAAGGTATACCTCAAAAATATCAAATCATTTTCGATCTTAATTTTGCTATTTCCTTCCATATAGGAAAATTATTTCAAAAGTCGCACCTATGTTGTTAGTATCCTTTTTTGATTTTTTATCTATAAAATTTTTAAAGTAAAATTTTTCAACCTCCTGAACTAGGTTTTTAGTCGTTAAACTTTTACGACGCTCAAGAATTGCATTTGTTTCACCCATTTCTTTAATATCTAAAAACAAATCTAGTATCCTCTTATAGCTGACCTTAATTATATCTCTATCGACTACACAATTATTGAGACCAACCTTTGTAGCCAAATTACCTACATCTCGTATTTCAGGTAATGGAGAAATTCTTGGGCTCGCTGCTCCAAATAATTTAATTTCGGCTTTAAGGAAAGAATCTCTAAGTTCATTGAGCGTCTCTGATCCAAATAAGCAACACATAAAGTGGCCTCCAGATTTTAAAAATTTAACTTTTTCAAAAAAATCGCTATATGGGTCATTTGACCAATGGAGTTGCATTAAATTTGCGTACAAATCAAGTGATTCAGGTTTAGTAGTATTTTGGCTAAGTTCCGAGACGGTTAATTTATTACTTTTGCTTAACTCTTTTAGATCATTTTTTCTACATCCTTCGATAAGACCATACTTCCAGCCCTGAGGTAAATCTAAAATACGATTTTCAAGATCACCGAATACTCTCTTTAAAAGAAAGCTTCTTGACCTTGATTCTCTTGATCTGATTTTATTTTCTTTAACTCGATTTATATCAAATAACATTGATTGTTGATCCGAAAATCTTTTATGATGAAAATACAAACTTTTTCTGAACAACCATTAGCGTGTTTTTATGCTAGAATTCAACAATAAAGATATGAATTTATTAATTCTACTTAGTGAGATAGCTACTATAGAACAATTAGCTCGAAACAAACTTGATAATGCTCTACCTAAGGACTTAAATATATCAAGCTTTTCTGTTTTAAATCATTTTTCTGGCTCGAAAGCAGAAAAAACTCCCTTGCAATTGGCAAGAAGTTTCCATGTTACTAAAGGAGCTATGACTAATACATTAAACAAACTAGAAAAGCTAGGGTACATCCATGTTCGCCCTGACTGGAATGATGCCAGAAAAAAACGTATTTCAATAAGTCAAAGTGGAATAGATGCTAGGAATTATGCTATGAAATCCATAAAGCCTATATTAGATGAAATAATTCAAGGAACCGATCACTTAATCAAGAAAAGTTTATTAGGCGATTTAAGAAGCTTTCGAGAATCAATCGAAAAAAATAGAGTTTAGGAGGTGCTCTTTTGCTTATCCTAATTATTGGAAGCGCTCCAGATGCTTTAGAGGCCCAAAATTTGAAGAGTGAGCTTTTTGGGGCGATAGTAGCTATAAATAATGCTTGGAATATAAGAAATGATTGGGATTTTTGTATATTTCCTGATGATTTTCCAAAAAACAGAAGACCTACTAGAAATAGGAACAAAAGGCTAATAAGTTCTAACCAATATGTTCCAATACAAAACAAGTATGGAGGATTCGTTTATTCTGGTGGAACCATGTCTTTTACCGCCGGATATTGGGCTCTAGGGTATTTCAAACCCAAAGCGATAGCATATATAGGTTGCGATATGATTTATGACGGGAAAGTTACGCATTTTTATGGAAGAGGCAAGCCAGACCCCCTTAGAAAAGACCCAACTTTAAAAAATTTGAAGGCGAAGTCTGCTCGCCTAGAGGCTATCGCTACATCTCAAGGTTGCGCAATTTTCAATCTTTCAAAAGGGCCAAGAAGTAACTTAGTTTTTAGGCGTAGTAGTTTAGAAAATATAACTAAAGACAGCTCACCAAGAGGTATTAACACTGAGTTACTAAAAAAAGCACTCCAGTGGGAAGAAGAATTAGATTACTTTGTTGAAAATGGTAAATATTGGGAACACTTAGCTAAGTTTGATCAGGAAAAAATAGATGTTTTGGATGAGCTTTGGAACAGAGTTATTCAGCTAGATTGAAGTATCATTTTGTAGCACAAACTGCATAATTGACTGTAAAGTCGCTTTTTGATAGTTCCCATCCCCACGATATTGGATTAAACACAAACCCTTTTGTGTCTTTTACTTTTAGACCGGAGTTTAAAAATAACTTTTTCAATTCATTTGGTTTTATGAATTTATTCCAGTCGTGCGTTCCCTTTGGTAGCCACTGCATTACATATTCAGCACCCAGAATCGCGAAAAGGTAACTTTTTAAATTCTTATTAATTGTTGAACAAAACATAAGGCCACCGTTATTAAGAAGATTTGAGCACATATCTATAAAAAAATCTGGGTTTTCTACATGCTCAATGACTTCCATATTAAGAATCACATCAAATGCCGTCTTCTCTCTTAAAAGGTCTTCTGCAGATACATGCCGATATTTTATGTCAAGATTCATCTTTTTTGCATGCAGCGATGCAACCTTAATATTTTTTTCCACTACATCTATGCCAAGGACCTCTGCCCCCAGTCTGGCCATTGGCTCGCACAACAATCCGCCGCCACAACCTATGTCTAAAACTTTTACACCCTTCAAAGGCTCCTTTTCTATAATCATATCTTTTTGAAAATTAAGAGATAAGTGGTCTGATATAAATTCTAATCTACATGGGTTCAACATATGAAGTGGTTTGAACTTACCCTCTGCATCCCACCACTCGTTTGCTAATTTCTCGAACTTTGCGACTTCTCCCGCATTAATCGATGTTACTCTTTTCATTGAATTGTTCCTATACAAATGACATAGTATATATATAACTTTTTTTTTTAGTCTCAAGAATGCCTGAACAAAATATTTCCCGACCCAACAAACAAAGAGCCCATTTGTTTCCTGAAATAGAGCCGTTTAGAAAAGGATTTATTGATACTGGTGATGGGCACAAGGTGTATTATGAAGAATGCGGTAACCCTAACGGAATACCTGTTTTGGTCGTGCATGGCGGACCAGGCGGCGGCTGTAGCCCTACAATGCGTAGGTTTTTCGATCCTGATGCATACTACATCGTTCTTTTTGATCAGAGGGGTTGCGGAAGATCCAAACCCTATGCATCAGTGGAGAATAACACTACATGGCATCTTGTATCAGATATGGAGGCTTTAAGAAAAAAACTCGGAATAAGTAAATTGGTTTTGTTTGGAGGTAGCTGGGGCGCTGCCCTTTCTCTAGTTTATGCTCAAACTCATCCTGAAATGGTTAGCAAAATAATCCTCAGAGGGGTATTCACTATGACCGAATCTGAGTTAGACTGGTTTTACAAAGAGGGTGGAGCTAGCATGTTTTGGCCTGAAGCGTGGCGAGCTTTTAAAGATATGCTCCCTCCAAAAGAGCAGAAGAATATAATAAAAGGGTATCACTCAAGATTATTTGGATCTTCCCCTACAGAACAGGGTCGATTTGCAAGAGCTTGGACAGCTTGGGAGAATGCACTTGCTAATCTCGAGAGTCCTGGATTTGGTTCTAGTCCCTCAACTGATTATGCAAGAGCTTTTGCTAGGATTGAAAACCATTATTTCCAGAACCTTGGATTTTTAAGCAAATCACAACAAATCAG
The DNA here is from genome assembly GCA_902540655.1 of uncultured Alphaproteobacteria bacterium. GTDB lineage: Bacteria > Pseudomonadota > Alphaproteobacteria > Rhodobacterales > Rhodobacteraceae > CACIJG01. Next base: position 7,086 of record CACBNQ010000002.1, read on the forward strand.
AGACAATATGCATAAGATATTAGACATACCATCGATAATAGTTCAAGGGCGATATGACATGATCTGTCCTCCTGGAACAGCTGAGTTAATTCACAGATTATGGCCAAATTCAAATTTAATTATGGTGTCAAAAGCGGGTCATGCGATGTCTGAGCCGGGAATCACAGCAGCCTTGGTAAAGGCAACTGAACAATTTAAGAATTAAGTTTGCTTAATTTTTTAATAAAGTTCTCAAATGAAGAATATGTACTTTCGCTCGGCTTGTGAAAAGATACGATTGTCATTACTACCACTTTGTTATCTACCAAGAAAAAATATTTTCTTACAAATTCTTTTCGGCTTAAGGAACTAACCATCTGAAAGTTCACATAGAAAAATTTATTTTGTAACTTCTTTTCACCGTAGATCGGCTTCTTATTGCTAAATGCAGTAGTAAATTTCTTGAACTCGATTTTATCAGCAATTTCCGATAAATATTTTTTTTGAGAAATTTTTTTTGGAACTCTCGACTGGGTGAATGTAATATTAACTATCGTGTCAACTGGTCTGCGACTAAAATATGGTTTATCACCATTTTTTACTTCTATACAATTTATGACCACCAATGTTTCTTGCAACCCATTGGAGTTATTAGCGCTTCGATCCAAACAAAAACCTCTTGGCAATTTATGTTTTACCTTATATTGACCTGCAGGTATGGAAATAGAATTTGTCAATGGTCCTGATCCAATTGATAAGCAACCACTCAAAAACAGCAAGAGATGAAAACCTGCGAGCATTCTGCATAAATTTTTCAAGATAAATCTCCAATATTATTAGTTGAGTGTACCCAATGTTTATCTTAGAAAAAACAGTTGGTTTATTTTTATTTTGTATAATGTTATTTTTTAGGATAGCAATAGTGATTATATAAAAAAACTGGTATATAAAATGAATTGGATCTCTAACTTTGTTAGGCCAAAAATCAACGCAATATTTTCACGTAAAGGTAGCTCAGAGACATTGTGGGTTAAATGCGAAAGCTGTAACTCCATGATATTTCATAAAGAATTTAGGCAAAATCTTAACGTGTGCCCAAGTTGTAACTATCATATGTACATGTCTCCTGAGGACCGCTTCAAATCATTATTTGACGACAGCTTATACTCGGTGATTGATTATGACGCTCCAGAACAGGATCCTCTGAATTTCAAAGATACAAAAAAATATACTGATAGAATAAAGGATGCACAAAGAAGTACTGGTCAAAAGGAAGCAATTTCAATTTCTGAAGGTCAATTAGGAGGCATGAAAACGATAATAGCCTGTCAAGACTTTAAGTTCATGGGAGGTTCTATGGGTATGGCCGTAGGAAATGCAATTTTAAAAGGGGTAAAAAGAGCAGTGAAAAATAAATCTCCCTTTATCTTATTTGCCGCCGCTGGGGGTGCCAGAATGCAAGAAAGTGTTTTATCACTAATCCAAATGCCCAGAACAACAGTCGCAATTGAAATGCTGAGAGACGCCAAACTTCCCTATATAGTTATATTAACAAACCCAACAACTGGGGGAGTTACGGCATCTTATGCAATGCTGGGTGATGTGCAAATAGCTGAACCAAATGCACTTATTTGCTTTGCTGGACCAAGAGTGATAGAGCAAACAATTAGGGAAAGACTACCAGAGGGATTTCAGAGATCAGAGTATTTGTTGGACCACGGAATGCTAGATAAAGTGGTATCTAGAAAATTTTTGAGAGAAGAGCTGATAAAATTAATCCATCTATTAAAAAATCAACCTCCCCCTATTAGGGGAAATATTACAGAGTTTGATGGGCCTAATGGACGAAATTCTTAGAAGGCTGGAATTACTTCACCCCAAAATAATCGATCTTAAATTAGACAGAGTAAAAAGACTTTTGAGGAAATTGGGCAATCCAGAAAAGTCAATACCTCCTGTAATACATGTAGCTGGAACTAATGGAAAGGGTTCCACTATTGCTATGATTAAAGCCGGGTTGCAAAGAAGTGGTTTTAGGACTCACACCTATACTTCACCACATTTGGTGAGCTTTAATGAGAGAATAGAGATTGGTGACAAAAGAATAAGTGAAGATGCATTAAAAGAAGTTCTTAATGAATGCGAAAAAGTAAATAATTCTAAGCCAATAACATTATTTGAAATAACTACGTGTGCTGCTTTTCTTGCATTTTCAAGAGCATCTGCTGACTATACGCTTTTAGAGGTTGGTCTGGGCGGAGAGTTTGATGCTACTAACGTTGTTCAAAACCCTGTAGCCTCAATTATTACTCCAATATCCTTCGATCATAAGGAGTATTTGGGAAGTTCAATAAAAAAGATTGCTACTGCTAAAGCTGGTATAATTAAGAGAAACACTCCTACTATAATCTCAAATCAATCTCCAATAGTAAGACGATTACTTGATGCAAGATGCGTCTCAAATAATAGTAATGTTATCTGGTCAGCGGAAAGTTTCACCGTTTCTAATTCAAGGAAATCGATTATTCAAAAACTCAGCAAAAAAAGTATCGAATATCCTTTTCCTAACTTAATTGGCACACACCAAATTAGCAATGCAATGACTGCTATTTCTACACTTACTTATTTAAATGTCCCCGCAAAACACATAGGTGAGGGGTTAACGTCTACTTACTGGCCAGCTAGGCTCCAAGAGATAAATAACGGAAGTCTATATGAATTGGTAAAAAGCTATAACATTAATAACAGATTATGGATCGACGGAGGCCATAATGAAGACGCTAGCATTCAACTAAGTAAGAGTGTGGGCTTTATAAATAAAAAAAACCTCCATATCATTTTTGGTTCCCTCAAAAATAAAGACTATAAATCTTTCCTAAGAAATTTAGTAGCCGTAGCCTCGTCTCTAAGTATAGTTGAAATTGATAGTCAACCCTCATCACTAATTAAAACAGTGGCAGTTTCAAGCGCTAAAGAAGTAGGATGGAAAAAAGTCTATTCGGCGCACAGCATTAGAGATGCTATTAAAAATATTTGTTTCCAAGATGAAATGTTTGATTCACAAGTTTCAATTTTAATCTGTGGTTCCTTATACTTGGCAGGACAAGCTTTGAAAGAAAATGGGGTGGATATTTAGGTACTTTCGTCAATCCAGTTTTTTAAATCTGTCTTAGGTGCAGCCCCGATTTTAGATGAGATCATTTCTCCATTTTTAAATATAAAGAGTGCCGGAATACCTCTAACACCCAATTTGCTTGGACTATTTGGGTTTTCATCAACATTGATTTTTGCGATCTTAATTTTTTCTCCATATTCCTCAGACAACTCTTCCAAAGCTGGTCCTATTTGTTTACATGGCCCGCACCACTCCGCCCAAAAATCGATTACTACAGGAACCGAGCTCTTTATCACTTGCTCTTCGAAAGTCTCATCCGTTACGTTAAATGTTGCCATGGTTTACTCCTAGTTTTTTATCCTTTTTTGATAATATGTTTCTTTAAAATAATTTCTGATATTGTTAAGTTCAAAAATAAATTCTCTAACGCTAGTATTAGGGTCGTTTTCAATAATTTCAATCTCTTTGTCAAAATCGTCACAAGTTTTCCATTTTTCTTTGTTATTACTTGTTAATTGATCTTCAACCGAGCGCTCAATTTTGTCTCTCACACTTAATGGTAAGGTTTGAGGGCACTCCTCATAAATAAGCCTCAGCCCAAAATAAGAAAAACGTTTATCAGAAAACTCCTGGCATAAATTATATCTATTTGACCAATTCTCACTCTTAAACTGTTGTTTCAGTTTTTGGTCCTTTTGGTTCGGAAATCCACCAATATATAATGTTTCCTCTGCCATAATATCTTCTTGTGATCCGCTTAATTCTTTTTCTTGTTTATTCTCCTCTGCGATATCCGAAAGCATTGACGCTAAATTTTGTTTAAAAAAAGAAGCGTTCTTTAAGACCTCAGATCTTTTTTGGAATTCATTTATATTTATTGAGTTGAAAAACCAACTGTCCTCAACTTGATCTTTTTTTAGCAGTATGGGACCTTTATTTGGTTTTACAAATTTAAGAAATTTCTGACCGGAAATATAAATATCTCTTAAATCCTTTAAACTTAATTCAATTAAATCCTGAGGGTCGTAATTTAGATCAAAGAGAACTGGAAAATTATAAACGGGATGATTGAAAAGAAAGGTTCCTGAAATTGGCGTTGTTTTTCCGTAAAAAGTTTGACACAGAAATACTATTTTCTCTTCTAAAAGGGTATTGTACACCCGTGCTTTATTTGCGCCATCTAAAAATGATCGCCAGAAACTAGGTTTTCTTTTGGATATGAGTTGTGCCAGTTGTTTTGTAGCCATAACATCGCCAAACGCATCATGGGCTAGGTGATTAAGGGCATTTGCTGGCGCTATTTGATCTAGCTTAAAAGTCTTCCTCTTTTTTTCATTAGTAGGGACATTAATAGTATTCGGAAAAAAAAAATCAACGGTTCGTAATAGCTCTAGTAAATCAGCCCTATGGTTATTATTCCTACTTGTCAAATATGGGTCAAGAAGCGCCCTGAATAATGAGTGCCTTAAGAATTCCTCATCAAAATTTATGCTATTGTAGCCTATAAATATAGAGGGTGACCATTTGATAAACTTTTCTTCTAGTTTTCGAAGCATCTCGTAGTGCGAACATTCCGTTTTTATTAGTTTGGCGTAATCGGTGTTGTTTACTGCGAGAGCGAAAGGGCTTGGTATTAGTCCGGGCTTCAATCTACATCTATATTCAAATGACTCTATCTCATTGAACTCTTTGGAGACTTTAGTTGCTCCCACCTGAAGAATTTGATCCCAATGTGGATCTCTACCAGTTGTCTCAAAGTCATAAAAAATTAAATCCATACTTTCTTATTCTAAATGTTTTACTTATTAAAATGCCTACTATCCAGTAATGCGCCAATCAAATCATCCCACCCATCTCCGAAAAATGCAACTTCAACGTCTCTATACTCTTTTAGCTTTTTTGTCTCTAGTATTTTAATGCTTACATACCGAGAAAGGTTTTCTTTTTCTAAAATTTCTGGCCATTCTAGGATAGTAATCTGACTATCAAAGACATCTGGAATCCCCAACTCGAATAGCTCCAACTCACTTTTAACCCGGTAAAGGTCAATATGTGAAATTTTACGGCTCTTAAATTCATAGCTTTGAATCAAAGAAAATGTTGGTGACGAAATTTCTTCAATATCTATATTTTCCTTTTTTGCACTCGCTTTTATTAATAGTCTAGCAAACTCTGTCTTTCCAGCACCGACCTTGCCGGAAAGAAGTAACAAGTCACTATTTTCTGTATTTTCTGCAAAAATTTTTGCTATCTCACCTAAATCAAGAAGATCCAAATCAAATGAATGTAATATTATTAGAGGCTCAGCTAACATTTCTTGGGTTCTCTTTCATTTTAGCTTTCTTGTCCCATTGCAAGACTTCGATAGATGATCTTTCCCAAGAAATCTCGACTTTTGCCCCAGTTACTCGTTTTTTACCATCACTTTGGATTTGTTTGATATTTGAGAATTTCAACCGCCCATTTGTTTTCTCCAATAAAATATTTGCTATGAATAAACCAAGGCCCATTCCTTCTTCAGATGTTCTACTTTTTGCCTCCATTAAATAGAAATTACTTTTCTTTAGAAATGGTTCTCCAATCATATTTGTAATATCATTAGAAAACCCTTTACCATCATCGGTTATCTCTAAATTTATTTTTCTAGAGTTAGTTATTAAATTTATATCCACATGGGATTTAGAAAATTTCAATGCATTATGGACAATATTTCTTATACCATGTATCAGTTCAGGTTCTCTTTTAACCAAAGGTATCATTTTTTCTTTTATTGAAATGCCCTCATGACTTTGACTAACCCCGTTAAGTCTGAAAATTATTTGCTTATGAGAGTTTTCATAAGGCTGGCTAGCTTCAAAAAGAAGTGTGAAAAAATCAATTATTTTTACATACTGATCATCTTTTCCAAGTGACCCCATATCCGAAATTATTGTCTTACATCTATCAATTTGTTCGTATATTAATTTTATATCTTGATAGATGGGGCTGTCCCTATCAATTTCACTAAGAAGTTCCGATGAGGCCAATTTAATCGTTGCCAGGGGAGAACCCAATTCGTGGCCTAAAGCGGCAACTACACCTGTCAAGGCTGTAAGTTTTCTTTCTTTCTCTAAAGCAACTTGAGTGGCCTGAAGAGCTTTATTCATATTTGAATTATCTAAAAATATTCTTCTCACATAACTACCTAAAAATGTCACGGTAATTATTAACGAAGCTGAGAAACCAACTAATAAAATCTCTGGAGGCGTCAATACATCTCCAGAGCTGTCAAGAATAGAAAAATTTTTAAAGCTCAATAGCAATATGCACAAAAATGTCATTACACCAAGAGCAATAAGATATATTATTGGCAGCGAAGAAGCAGATACAATAGCTGGTACAATTATAAGCATTGAAAAGGGATTACTTATTCCACCAGAAAAATATAGTAATAACGAAATTTGAGTTAAGTCAAAAAAGAGAAATAAAAATGTCTTCAAAGCTGATAATCGCTTTTCTGTTCTGAAGTAAATGCTACAAGTAAGATTAACGATACAGGAAAATAACATTATTGTGAGACATGCCTCAACATTATAGGTTAGGCCTAGTACCAGATCAGTAACCGCTATTGCAGCACCTTGTCCAACTATCGCTAGCCAGCGTAAATTTACTAGTGTTTTAGGCTTAATCCAACTTGCATCTAAATAGATTTGCCTTTTAATTAAATTTATCATTTTCAAAGCTGAAGTATTGAATACTAGATAATATCTAACATACTCTATCTAAAATTCTTGTAAAATTAATTGGCGTCATTAAATGCTTCAGAAGAATACTGAGGAAAATGTTTGACGGAGAGTGATTTTGGAACATATTATCCACAAAGAGAGGCATATGTAGATGTTAGATGAAACTAATTACAAAATCGACGAGAATAATTCTCTACTCATCTTGGACGATGATCAACCATTCTTAAAAAGATTGAGCGTGGCAATGGAAAAGAGAGGTTTCAACGTTTTTCCTGCCAGTTCTATGGCGGAATTTAGTAGAATTATAGAAAGTGACTGTCCAAACTACGCGATAATCGACCTTAGGCTTAGCGATGGAACTGGATTAGACGCGGTCGAAAGTATAAGAAACGTAAACCCAAAATCCAAAATCGTAGTACTTACCGGCTATGGTGCAATAGCCACAGCTGTTGCTGCAGTCAAAATAGGTGCGATTGATTACCTGTCGAAGCCAGCTGACGCAAACGATATTTTAAACGCTCTTGTTTTTAGTGACCACAGTAAGCCTCCTCCGCCAGTCAACCCGATGTCAGCAGATAGGGTTAAGTGGGAGCATATACAAAGGATATTTGAATTATGCAATAGAAATGTCTCTGAGACTGCTAGGAGATTGAACATGCATAGACGAACACTACAAAGAATATTAGCAAAAAGAAGCCCTAGATAATACCTTTATTGTTTGAGGAGCCCAGGAAGATTTCCATACTCACCTGCTGCCTCCTTTACAAAAAAACTCTTTAACAGATCAGATTTATCAAGAGCGTTCATACCCAGCTCTCTCAGAGTTTTAAGGTAAAAATTGTCATTCGAGAAAAGTGTGTTTATAAAATCCGTGTAGGTGGCTAGAGATAATCTATCGAATGATCTCCATGATTCATATTGTTTTAAAAGATTGTTGCTTCCAAGATCTAAACCTAATTTTTTACCTTTCAAAAGGATATCAACCAAAGACGCAACATCTCTAAAACCTAGATTCAGACCCTGCCCAGCAAGTGGGTGAATTGCTTGAGCTGAGTCTCCAATAAATACTTTTCTATTGTCAATAGTGTCTCTTAGAAACCTTAGATAAAGTGGGAATGTTTTTTTTTCACCTATCAATGCAACGTTTGTTAAAATATCTCCAATGTTATCCTTTAAATGGTTTATAAATTTTTCATCATTAGATTTGCTTATTTTATGTCCAAGTTCTATTGGCAGACTCCAAACAAAAGTTGCCCGTTTCCCTTTGAGAGGAAGTATTGCTAATGGGCCACCTGACAAAAATAATTGATGGGCAACAAAATTGTGCTCATTTTCATGGGACAGGTTCCCAACTATCGCTAATTGGTTGTAATTTTTTTTGAAAAAAGTTTTGTTTAGGCGTTTCGCAAAGCCCGACTCTCGACCATCACTAATAATAAATATTTCAGTGCTAATCAAAGATTTGTCAGACAGCATGATATTTGTTTCGAAACTATTTGTCTGATCATCAATTACTTCTGTGGAATTAATCAATTGAATTTTTGTATTTCTATTAAGCTCTGAAGCCAGCACTTTTCTTAAGTAAAAGTCTTCTATCATGTAACTCGAAGGGCCAACCTCATGGGGTTCTTTATTAAACTCTACCAAATGCCGTTTCTTGTCACCAGAATTCCTTCTTGCCGAAAGCATAATATTTTCTATAGGGCTCACCTTTAATCTTTTTGGGTCCCATAGACCGAGATTAATTAATAAATTCTTTGAGGTTCTTGATAGAGCATAGGTTCGCCCCCTATTTCTCTTTATTCGATCCTCCTCAGAAGTTCCATCAATAACTGTTACATCCAATCCCTTTGATGCAAGCGCTATTGCCATTGTACTTCCGATTAAACCTGCACCTGCAATAACAATTTGTCTTTTTTTTGAAATTTTCGTGAGCAATCTGTCACCAATTGGATTTAGGAAATAATATGTTCAGTAAATAATTTAACTAGTTTATTATATCAAAAAGTAAATAAAACCAACCGACAAAAAATGGACTTTGAGAATTTAAAAAATAAAAAAATTAATGATGTCAGCGGATTAATTGGGAATGGGCAGGTATGCCCAGAGGAACTCACTCGTTTTTATTTACAAAAAATATCAAGTGATCCTAGGTCGGAAGAGATATTTACTGAAGTTTATAAAAAATCCGCTCTAGCCGCAGCTAAAGATTCAAAAAAAAGAGCCAAAGCCGGGTTAAGAAGAGGAGTTCTTGATGGAATTCCAATATCAGTAAAAGACTTAGCCGATATAAAAGGAAAACTAACAGGCGGTGGATCGTCTCTAACTAATAAAGAAAAAGCGAGAAATAACGCAACTTTTATAGATAATTTACAATACCAGGGAGCAATCATTTTGGGTAAGACACATATGACTGAGCTTGCTTTTTCAGGCCTTGGTCTAAATCCCATCACCGCGACCCCTACTAACCCATTCAATGAGGAACTTGTTTCTGGTGGTTCTTCCTCGGGGTCGGCAGTATCTGTTTCTAGAAATTATTGTTTTGCGTCAATCGGATCGGATACTGGGGGGTCTGTTAGAATTCCTGCAGCCTGGAATAATCTAGTAGGATTGAAAACAACCCATAATCTTATTGACTTAACTGGTGTTTTGAAACTTTGTCCTAGTTTTGATACCTTGGGGCCCATTTGCAGAAATGTTGATGACACCAATTTGGTTTTTAACGGAATGATTAATGGAAAACTTCAAAAACTAAAAAAATATCAGCCTGAAAACTTTAAGTTTTTGATTATAAAAAATATGTTTTTTGAAGGCATAGATAGTGACATAAATGATAGCTTTAATGTTACTATTGATAAGATAATTAAAAACGGTGCACGTGTAGAATATAAGAACATCTCAGAGATTGATAGCGCATTTGAAATCAGCAAAACTGTTTTTCCAGCTGAGGCATATGGGATGTGGCAACATGAAATTGAAAAAAACCCAGGAAAAATGTTTGCCCCTATTCGGGAAAGATTTCGTAGTGGAAAAAAGATCTTAGCGCATGATTATGTATATTCCCTACAAAGATTATTTGAATTGAGGTTAAGCTTCCTAGAGAAAGTTATTGGGTTTGACGCTATATTGGCACCAACTTCACCCATAAAACCCCCAAGCATCACACAATTATTAGATAGTCATAAATTCTTTACTGAAAGGAATTTATTAGCTTTGCGAAATACTAGAATGGCAAATTCATTAAATTTATGTGCGTTAACTTTGCCACTTGATACAGATTTTTCCGGTTTAATGCTTATGGGACGTCCTAACAATGAATTTGATTTAATGAGTATCGGATTAGCTATCGAGAAAATAAAATAATTAAATAAAAAGTCTAATCTTTACCTAGATGACAAAAAAAAGTATTATGTTCAAAAATATATCTTGAAATAACCAAGAAAATACGAGCAGAAAAAATGTCTTTTTTAGAAAAAGTTGACTATCCAGAATCAGCTGTAAAGGAGTATTCAAAAAAGTTTTTACTATTCATTTTTGTAAAAACTCTTGGCATTTTACTATTTTTTTCATCAGTCTTTATATTGCTATCGGTGATGACATACTCCAAAACTGATCCTAGCTTCCGAAATGCCAACGACGGAGAAATTGCAAATCTATTTGGTAAATTTGGCTCTTATTTAGCAGACTCTCTTCATGTAGCAATTGGAGTTACTATGCTTACATTACCTATATTCCTATTTGCATGGTCTAGTAGATTTCTCTTTAGTAACGGTCCTATTTATCTTTTCAAAAGAATAATTTTGCTACCATTGTTTATTGGTTTTTTCTCAGTTTTTTTATCAACAAATACTCCCCCAAACTACTGGAATTTTGAATATGGTCTAGGCGGAATATTTGGTGATACATTTTTGAAGAAACTACTAATTTATCAACCGATTGAAATAAATCAGTGGCTTCAATTAATTGCAATAATCTGTCTATCCTTTTCTATTTTTTTGTTTTTTCTTGTTGCTGGTTTTAAAAAGCATGAGATTTATTCTTTGACAAGAAATAGAGTTCGGCACTTTAAGATTTTTTTGATGGGATCATATAAAGCTCTAAAGATTCTCATAGAAACCATATCTCAATCCGGGAAGAAGAGTTTAGAGACAGATAACCATAAGAATGCTTCTATAAAGCTCCACGACCCTGCAATAAAAAATAATGACTATCAAGATACAACGAACAATTTTTCTGCTTCTAGGGAAAATAAAAAAGATCTTTTAAATGGAATTTATAGTAGGCCTCCTATTAGTATTTTTGGTAATGGAAGGATAAAAAATAGACCTAAAAAAATTAAGAGTAGTAGCAGAGCTGCTTCCGAAGCGCAGCCGTCACTAGATTTAACTCAAAATAAAGAGAAATACCGTTATCCCCCTTTAGCTCTGCTTAGTGATTATACATATCAAGCTGTAAGCTCTGTGAGCGCTGTTTCATTAAATGAAAATGCAAAAATGCTTGAAGCAGTATTAGAAGATTATGGGGTAAAAGGTAATATTATTTCTGTCAAGCCCGGTCCTGTAGTAACTCTTTACGAGCTAGAGCCAGCTGCGGGTTTGAAAGCTAGCCGAGTAATTTCTTTATCTGAAGATATAGCAAGGTCAATGTCTGCTTTGGCAACTAGAGTCTCTACAATACCAGGTCGATCCGTTATAGGGATTGAATTACCAAACTCAAGCAGAGAAAAAGTTTTTTTGAAAGAACTTTTGTCATCGAAAAGTTATGAAGATTGCCGTTTTCAACTACCGCTGGCCTTGGGTAAAGATATAGGCGGAGAGCCCGTGATAGCAAATCTGGCAAAAATGCCCCATCTCTTGATAGCAGGAACAACTGGGTCAGGAAAATCAGTTGGTATCAATACAATGATCCTATCCCTTTTGTACAGGCTTACTCCAGATCAATGTAGACTGATAATGATTGATCCTAAAATGTTAGAATTATCTGTTTACGATGGCATACCTCATCTGCTTAGTCCGGTAGTCACTGACCCTAAGAAAGCAGTTGTAGCTCTCAAGTGGGCGGTATTAGAAATGGAAGATAGATATAAAAAGATGTCACGGATGGGGGTTCGAAATATAGAAAGCTTTAACTCGAAGGTTAGCGAAGCAATCAAGAAGGAAGAAACTTTCTCAAGAGCTGTTCAAGTAGGATTTGATCAAAATACAGGTGAGCCGCTTTATGAAGAACAGAGCGAAGAACCCAAAGCATTACCATTTATAGTCATTATAGTTGATGAAATGGCAGACCTAATGATGGTAGCAGGAAAAGAGATAGAAGGTTGCATCCAGAGATTGGCACAAATGGCAAGAGCGGCAGGTATACATCTGATTATGGCTACTCAAAGGCCCTCAGTGGATGTTATTACTGGAACGATAAAGGCAAACTTTCCCACAAGAATTTCTTTCCAGGTAACCTCAAAAATAGATAGTAGAACAATTTTGGGAGAGATGGGCGCTGAACAACTTCTTGGAATGGGTGATATGCTTTATATGGCTAATGGGGGTAAAGTTACTCGCGTTCACGGCCCTTTCGTATCCGACGCAGAGGTTGAAGAAATTGTATCTCATTTAAAGGAACAAGGCGTGCCTGAGTACCGGGAGGAAATATTGGACCCAAAAAATATTGAAAATAACGATAGCTTTTTTGATCCATCAGCCACGAATGGTAACAGCGATGATGAAGATCTTCTTGAAAACGCATTAGAAATCGTGAGAAGAGATAGGAAGTGCTCAACATCATATATTCAAAGAAAATTATCCATTGGATATAACAGAGCAGCAAAGATAGTGGAAGCGCTGGAAGAGAAAGGTTTCGTGTCTCCTGCAAACCATGTTGGGAAGCGTGATGTATTAATTCCTGAAAACAACATCTGATGCAAATGCGGGATTTTAGAAAAAAGTTTTTCAGAACAATTTTCAGTATTTCTATTATTTTTATATTTTCAACTAATGTTGTACTTCCCAGAAACAATACCTTAAAACTAATAAAAGACTATCTTGGAGACATTAAGACACTTCAAGCGAGATTCTCTCAAACTGATTATATGGGAGAAATTATGACAGGTGACCTGTTCTTAAAAAAACCAGGAAAAATTCGTCTTTCTTATGATCCTCCCAATTACTTACAAATTGTTTCCAAACAACAGGCAATATTGATATTTGATCCCAAAAATAGTGGTACCGGTCCTCTAACATACCCCCTTTCTTATACTCCTCTGGGCTTCTTAATCAAAAATGATTTGAGCTCATTAATAAGTGAAAATGATGAGAGCTTTGAGCTAAATGATTTGATCTTCTTGAAAATTCGAAATCCGCAATACCAACTAAGCATTGAATTCAACAAAAATCCTGTATCCATAACTGGATGGGAATTCAAAAATCAAATGGGAGAAATGATAAAAATCAGACTTAAGGATATACGAAAAAATAATTACATATCGGATGAAATTTTTAAAACTGAAAAGGATTATGAACGATTCAAAAAATAGAAAGTATAGGAACGTGATCAGAAGGTCTTTCCCAGTCCCTAGCTTCTGAAAAAATTTGGACTTTGCTTAATTTAGATTTTAAATCTTGGCTTACCCATATATGATCCAAGCGTCTTCCGCGATTTGAAATCTTCCAGTCTCGTGCTCTATATGACCACCAACTATATAATTTGCCAGACGGTTTAATTTCTCTAAATGTGTCAATCCAGTTTCCACTTTTTTTTATCTCTGATAAAAGGTCTGTTTCTATTTTTGTATGTGAAACAACGTTTAAAAGGGCTTTATGGCTCCAAACGTCATCTGGTAAAGGGGCTATATTGAAGTCTCCAACGAGTATAGTTTTCTTTTTCTTGCCTTTAAAAAATTTATTCTTAATTTCGGAAAGAAAATTGATTTTATGCTCAAATTTAGGATTTAATTTTATATCGGGTAAATCCCCGCCTGCCGGAATATAAAGATTGTGGACCTTTACACCGTCTTCAAGTTCAATTCCAATGTGTCGAGCATCGTCTCTACCACAAAAATTGAATTTCTCAATTTTCACTATTTTACGTTTTGATAAAATTAAGACACCATTATACGACTTTTCCCCCCTATAAGCTGCGAATTTATAGCCCAACTTCTCAAAGTTTTCCAAGGGGAGCTTTTCGTCAATACATTTTGTTTCTTGGAGACACATAATGTCTGGGCAAGCCAGCTTTAAAAATCTCAACACTAGTTCTTCTCTAAGTCTGACAGAATTTATATTCCATGATGCTACTGCAAGTGACTTCAATTTTTCACGCCCGTAAGTTCGTGATTCAAATAAAACCTGCCCCCTTTATTAATAATAAAGTCGTGCAGAATTAGTCCTTCTTTGATTTTTTTCCTTAATCTGTAAAGGTGTGTTTCGAAAGTATGTGTTTCAATATTGGGATTTAACATCCAAACTTTTGACATTACTTCCTCTTTCGTTATTCCTTTACCCTCAGATTTCAACAAAGATACAAATATATCACTTTCTTTTTCAGTTAACAAAACGGCCTGTTTATCTTTATAAATTAATTTTCTATCAGAAATTATAAAGCTTATGTATCCAAGAACTTTGTTGTTCTCTCTTTTACTTTTCATTTTTTCGAATATTGGTTGCAATACTTCGAGCAGCTCAACAATCCTAAATGGCCGTTTTAGGTAAATATTACCCTTTGGCAATAATTCGAACCTTTTTTGAGTAATTAATATTTTTTCTATCTCCTTAAGTTTATTTTTTTGCATTTTTGTATTTGATAGAAACTCTTTGAATTTTGTAGAATCATAATCACTTACTAAAACATCTAGGTCTTCGATGTTTGCCAAAGTAAAATCTTTCACGACAACAGAGCTCCCATTTCTGAATTTGTAACCTTCCAATAAAGTCTTTAAGCTCTCTCCAAATAACATATTTGTCGTTATAATTGCTAAGTTCACGTTTTTTACCTTAAGTTAATAAAAATTATAAGATATACATCCATTAAAAATTTCCTTAGCATCAACTTAACATAAAAATTGAAATTCTAAACCAATTGACACAATAAAATGTTTTTAAGCTCATCTGAAATATCCTCGAGGTTGGTATCAGATTTACGATTAGGACTGCCTATCATCTTATACGATGCGAACACATATTTTTTAACCGCAGCGATAGAAACATTGTATTCAGAGAAACTAGATAAAATAATGGAGATTGCGAAAAACCAAAATTTTGAAATAGCTATAACTAATAGAAGAGCAAAGGTATTAAACGTTAGAATATATAATCAATCAGTTACTAGAATTTCGATAAGAGAAAAAGTAAGTATACAACTCCTTCAAGCTATCGCAGATCCCTCAAAGGATCTAGATTATCCGCTTAAGGGCCCATTCAAAAGCGAGAGGGATGGTAAATTCAACGTTGCTAGTGTATCACTATCACTTTGTAAGAAAGCAAGACTTTTGCCAGCATCAATACTTGTAAATATACCGCAAAGCATACGGGACGAGTTGATATCTTCCCAAATATCTGAGTCTGATATAGGTGATTTAAAGATTAAACGTGAAGAGACCAAGTTTTTGCAGAATTTGAGCTCGGCCCAATTACCCATCAGTGGACAACAAAATATAAGCCTATCTGTTTTCAGAGAAGTGACAGATATTACTGAACATTATGCGATAGTATTTGGCAATCCAAAAATTAATCAACCTGCTTTAACACGCGTACATTCTGCTTGTTTTACAGGTGATTTACTTGGCTCAGAAAAATGTGATTGTGGGGAGCAATTTAGTGTCTCAATGTCAAAAATGAGAAATGAGGGAAATGGGATTTTGTTATATTTAAATCAGGAAGGTAGAGGAATTGGCTTGGCTAACAAAATGAGAGCATATCATCTCCAAAATATTGGTTTTGATACAGTCGATGCTAACCATAGACTTGGTTTTGAAGATGACGAAAGAGACCTAGAGATTGCTGCAAAGATATTAAAATCTTTAGGTGTAATCGACATAAAGCTAATGACTAATAACCCAAAAAAAATCGAATATTTAACTGATAATGGGATCACTGTCAAAGAAAGAGTACCTTTGATAGTAAGCATGAATCCTAATAATGAAAGTTACTTGAAAACAAAAGCTAAAAAAAGTGGGCACCTTTTCTAACCTTACTGCCTTAAACCGAAAATGGCCGTGCCGACTCGTACAAATGTTGCACCACATTTTATTGCTTCCATGTAATCTGAACTCATACCCATTGATAATTCCAAAAGACCATTTTGATCAGCTAACTTTTTCAGAAGCCTGAAATGTGTTTCAGGTGCCTCATTAATAGGTGGGATGCACATTAGACCTATAATGTTTAGATCCATAAACTTCTGGATTGAATCCATAAACTCACTTAGCTTTTCAGGCTCAATACCGGCTTTCTGTTGCTCTAAACCTGTATTAACTTGAATAAAAATTTTTGGGCAGAATCCTTTTTTTTGAGCTTCGTCTGATATCTTCTCAGCTAATGAGTATCTATCTAAACTGTGTACATAATCAAATAAGCCGAACACCTTTTTCACTTTATTTGACTGTAACGGACCTAAGAGGTGCAAATTTATGACTTTATTTTCTTTCTTTAATTCCTGCCACTTCAACACTGCTTCTTGAACTTTATTTTCACCAAAGTGAGAATGGCCCTCGTCTATAACAGGCTTTATTTTATCCATGGGCTTTGTTTTGGATACTGCAATTAGGTTAACAGAACCTTTTTTTCTACCTGCTTCGATTTCCTGTGATCCGATTTGGTTATTAATTATTTCTAATTTACTTATTTGTGTCACTGAATTCATCCCTATATATGTCTCTCAGCACATTTTTCTGTACTTTACCCATTGAGTTTCTTGGCAGTTCTTTAATAACATGTATTTTTTTCGGCAATTTAAAAGCCGCAAGATTTTTTCGAAGAGCTTCATAAAGAATATCGATGTTAATGCTATGTCCTTTTTTCTCAACTATTATTGCTAAAATACCTTCACCAAAGTCTGGATGTGACACCCCAACAACCGCAGACTCTTCAACGTTATTATCCTGATCGATAACTGTCTCGATTTCTTTTGGATAAACATTTAAACCCCCTGTTATTATGAGGTCCTTATTTCGTCCTACTATTGTGAGGTAGTTATCTTGATCCAGGAAACCCATATCACCAGTAATAAAATAACCGTCGTCTCTAAATTCGCATTTTGTTTTCTCTGGTTGTTTCCAGTACCCCTTGAATACATTTGGGCCTTTTACCTCCACAACGCCTATATCCCCGTTTTTTTTAAATTCGTCTTCGATCTCCAAGTCTGCTATTCTTATCTCAACATCTTCAAGAACTTTGCCGACAGTCCCTGCTTTCCTTTCACCAATATATGGATTTGAAGTTATCATGTTTGTTTCTGTCATTCCGTACCGTTCTAAAATTTTATGCCCAGTACGATACTCAAATTCTTTGTGCGTTTCTGTCAATAAAGGCGCACTTCCCGAAATAAAAAGGCGTGTGTTTTTAGCTATTTCCTTATTAAATTTGTTATTTTGTAATAATCGGGTGTAGAAGGTTGGAACTCCCATCATCACCGTTGTTGAGGGAAGATTTGATATAATGTCATCTACATCAAACTTTTTAAGAAATCGAATTTGACTGCCTGAAACTAAGGCAATATTTGTTGCTACAAATAGACCATGCGTATGGTAAATGGGCAGAGCATGTAACAATATATCGGAAGCAGTAAACTTCCACGCCTTTGAAAGGGTTAGGGCGTTTGAAAGCAAGTTTTTTTGAGAAAGCATAGCGCCCTTCGATTGACCAGTCGTTCCTGAGGTGTAAAGAATTGCTGCTGTATCATCTTCATTTAGTCCTTCAATAAAATCTAGAGGTTCATTTTCATTAAAATTTGAAAAAAAACTTCCTTTGTAATCAGCATCTATTGTTTCTATATTGAAGCTTCTTTTTTTTTCTAATGAATCTAATTCCTTCAGCATTTTTGAAGTGGTTATAAAAACTTTACAATCGCTATCATTTAGGAAATATTCAACTTCAAACCCCGTATAGCTCGTATTTAAAGGTATAAATATTATTCCTAGTTGAACACAGGCACCGTAAATTGTAAAAACATGATGAGATTTTTCTATTTGAAGAACTAAACAGTTCCCCTTTTCCAAACCAAATTTTTTTAGACAATTTGCCGTACACTTTATTTCATTTAGAAATTTATCATATGTAAGTGTCTTATCCAGGTCAGAAAAACTTAGAAAAATTTCTGAACCTTGGTTCTTGGCAAACAACTGATCGAATAGCGGGTTCATAGATTAGGGCTTCTCATTGATGTCGCTCAATGCTGACTTCCACTTACTCAGCCACCAGCGATACTGCTGTGGCCATTCCTTGAAATCCATATTTTGATTTGCAATTTCTCTTGCTTGATTTGTCCAAAAGGGATTAAAAAGATGTTGTCTTCCCAAAGCGATCAAATCTGCTTTTTCTTCTAGTAAGATGGTATTTGCAAAATCAAAAGTTCTAATCAGCCCCACAGCTTGTGTCTTAATACCTACTTCTTTCTTTATTTTTGCTGAAAAAGGAACTTGAAAACCAGGCTTTCTTTTTTGGCCAGAAGCGGTAGCCCCTTTAGAGGAATTGCCACCTGAAGAGCAGTCAACAACATCTACCCCCTGTTCCTTTAAAATATGGCAAAAATTAATGCTATCTTCTACAGTCCATCCTCTATCTAATCCATCTTCAGCAGATATTCGAACGAAAAGAGGAACTTTTTCTCCTATTGTTTCTCTAACTTTTTTAACTACTTCCAAAGGAAAACGCATTCTGTTCTCTATTGACCCACCATACTCGTCATTTCTTGAATTAGATAATGGAGACAGAAAGCTATGTAGAAGGTATCCATGTGCCATATGAATTTCTATAACCTCAAACCCTGCCTCTATCGACCTCTCAGATGCCTTTACAAATGCATCTCTAACTTCACCCAGCTCTTTTCTTTCCATTTTTCTTGGCTTTAACCATCCCTCATCTAAAGGCCGATCCATAGGTGCAATTGGTTCCCATATAATATCACCTCTATCAGTGTCGATCGTTGTTTGCGGACCGTTGCCGTGCCACGGTCTTTGCATGCTCGCTTTTTGTCCTGCATGACCTAATTGAATGGCTGGAATTGACCCTAATACCTTAATCGATTGAGTAATTTCTCTTAATCCTTCTATTTGCTTGTCATCCCAAATGCCTAAGCACCCATTAGTTATTCGTCCTTGAGCAGTAACACCTGTAGCTTCAAGAAAAATGAGACCCGCTCCACCCATAGCGAGTTGCCCGTAATGAGTTTTATGGTGCGTTTGAATGTAACCGTCTTTAGCCGAATATTGGCACATTGGAGACACAACCACACGATTTTTAAGATTTACATCACGTATCTTCAAATTTTCAAAAAGCATTTGCTCTCCTTATCTGTGTATCAAACAATTTATTCTCTTTTTAAAACAATTAATAGTATTCCAGGTGTTATCAAGACCAGGCTCAACCATCCAGAAAGTCCTAAATGTTCGCCGAGTATCAGTACCCCTAAAACTGACCCAATTGGTGGAACAGAAGATAATATAGCTGATATTGAGGCAGATCCGATTTTTTGTGAGGCATAGGTTATAAAAAATATTCCTATAAGATTAGGAACAAAACCTTGATATATCATTTGTAGCACTAAAATTTCGTTCGGTACTTCCACCAAACCCTTAGGAAGATATATGAAGTAAATAGGGAGATACAAGATTGCATTTATCACCGATCCACAAAAGAGCAATTGGGTCATTGTAACATTCCACAACCTACTTAAAACAACGTAAATAGAAAAAAATATTGCTCCTATGATAAAAAATATATCTCCAATCCAGGTGTTTGAGAAATTTAGTGCTAATCCATCATAAACAGCTAGACAAGCTCCGAACAAAATTGTTGCCGCTCCAAACATTTGTTGAAGGAATATTTTTTGTTTCAGAAGAAAAAATCCAAATATCAAGGTGAAGAACGGCATGAGTCCGTTCATAAATATGCCTCCGTGAGACGCTGGTGCGTAAATAAACCCACTAAAAACGCAAAGAATGTAAATTGGTCCAAGTAAAAAAGTTATTACTATTATTCTGAGAAAACTCATGGTTTTCCAAGGTTTAAAATATAATACAACGGGTAATGCTATTAATGAAGACAACCCGTAACGAAATGCCGCGAAATCGTAAATAGTTAAAGTGGAACTAACGCCAGATCTTGTAACTACCAACCAAAATGACCAGATAAAAACAACTGAGATACCAGCAATTAACCCTAACAAATATTCGCCTTTGATGTTGATCGAAGGTTTAACTATCAAAATAAACTCTTTCTTAAACAAACTTAACTGCAGTTACTTGACTGTCTTACTTTTCACTGAAAAGCAACTAAAAATTATTATTTTAAAAGCATATCATTTTGCCTATACTCATTTTTTGAAAAGAGATTCTTTTTTTGCAAAAAAGAACAAACTTGGGAGAAAGAAATGAAAAAAATTTTTGCAACACTCCTGGCTTTATGTCTTTTAAATACAGCGTCTTTCTCTGACGTCAAATTGGGCATAATACTAGGTTTCACTGGACCTATTGAAAGTCTCACCCCAGACATGGCAGCTGGTGCTGAGCTAGCAATAGATGAAGTTAACAAAGCCGGAAATTTCTCTATGGGGAAAGTTTCTGGGGTAAGAGCCGACTCTACCTGCATAGATTCTTCAGCTGCCACGGCTGCTGCAGAAAGATTAATTACTTCAGATAAAGTTAATGGGATTATGGGAGCTGACTGCTCCGGCGTTACAACTGCTATTCTTCAGCAAGTAGCGATGGCCAATGGTATTGTTATGATATCACCATCAGCGACGTCTCCTGCTCTTTCAACTGTCGAAGATAATAATCTTTTCTTCAGAACTGCTCCTTCTGATGCTAGACAAGGTCAAGTTGTCGCCGACATATTGAAGGAAAAAGGCTTGAAAAAAGTAGCTATTTCTTATGTAAATAACGATTATGGAAAAGGTTTAGCGGCAAGTATTGAAGAAAATCACAAGGCTGCTGGGGGGACAGTAACAATCAGTGCTCCACATGAGGATGATAAAGGTGATTATAGTGCTGAAGTTGGCGCCCTTGCCCAGGCAGGTGGAGATATTTTAATCGTCGCTGGTTATTTAAACTCTGGAGGAAAAGGTATTATTCAGGCCTCTCTTGACTCTGGAGCTTTTGATCTGTTCTTTCTACCAGATGGTATGATTGGAGAGTCATTACCTAAAGATATTGGTTCTGGTTTAAACGGATCTATCGGCACAGTCCCTGGAACAGATAGCCCAGGCGCTGCTAAATTTGGTGACATGGCAACCGCTGCCGGTTTCAAGAGTGGCCCATTTGCAATGGAGTCTTATGATGCCGCTGCATTGATGCTACTAGCAATGGAGGCTGCTAAGTCTTCAGACAGCCAAGCCTACAAGGGAAAAATTATGGATATCGCCAACGCTCCAGGCGAAAAAATATTTCCTGGCGATTTGAAAAAAGCTCTTAAACTAATTAGCGAAGGAAAGGACGTCGATTACGTCGGAGCCTCTGCTGTTGAGTTAATTGGCGGCGGTGAAAGCGCCGGAAACTATGCTCAAATCGAGGTTAAGAGTGGAGTAAACGAAACTGTAGCTTACAGATAAGTTGATATCAACGAGCAATGCCCTAGCCTTGTGAAAAGCTGGGGCATTGTTTTAGAAATATGATTGAACTTAAAAACGTTTCTAAACATTTCGGTGGCATAAAAGCTGTCGAAGATGTTTCGCTGAATATACGAGAAGGGTCTATCACTGGTTTAATTGGCCCTAATGGTGCAGGAAAAACAACGCTTTTCAACATTATTGCTGGATTTTATACACCTGATTTTGGTGAGATAAAGTTTGAAGGAAGTAATATAAGTGGCCTGCGATCAGATGAGCTTTTTCAAAAAGGTATCCTTAGAACCTTTCAAATTGCTCACGAATTTGAAAATTTAACCGTCAGAGAAAACCTGATGATGGTACCAGGCAGCCAAATTGGAGAAAGCATTCTACATACTTGGATCTCTAGAAATAGAATAAAGATTCAAGAAAAAGAAAATCATACAAAAGCCACTAAGGTTATGAAATTTCTTAATCTCGACCATTTAGAAAGTGAAAAGGCGGGAAGTTTATCAGGTGGTCAAAAGAAACTATTGGAATTGGGTCGAACTATGATGGTTGATGCAAAAATAGTACTTTTGGATGAGGTTGGAGCGGGAGTTAATAAAACACTTCTTAAGAAAATTGGAGAATCAATAAAGAAACTCAATAAGGAATTAGGCTACACATTTTTTATGATTGAACATGACATTGATTTCATCTCATCGCTTTGTGATCCTGTCATAGTTATGACTGATGGATCAGTTTTAACTCAAGGTACTGTCAATGAAATAAAAAACGACGACAGAGTTATTGAAGCTTATTTAGGGAATTAAGAGATTTATATGTTCCTTAGTGCAGAAAATATGTTGGGTGGTTACGGGGAAACAATAATCCTAAACGATTGCTCGATAAGTGTTAAAAAGGGAGAAATTGCTGTTATTGTTGGCCCCAATGGGGCTGGAAAATCAACCGCCATGAAAGCTATATTTGGAATGCTTGATTTACGAGCAGGAAATATTATTTTTGATGGAAAAAATATCTCCGATCTAAAACCGCAAGAAAGAGTGAGAAGCGGAATGGGATTCGTTCCTCAGACACATAATGTTTTCACATCGATGACTGTTATGGAAAATTTAGAGATAGGAGGTTTTACGAACCAAGAAAATTTGTCAAAAAATATCAGTGAAGTTTTTAAGTTATTCCCTGTGCTGGAGGAAAAACAAAAACAGCTGGTTGGAGAGTTATCCGGAGGGCAGAGGCAGCAAGTTGCTGTTGGCAGAGCCCTGATGACTAACCCAAAACTTCTTATGCTAGACGAACCGACAGCTGGCGTGTCACCATTGGTAGTCAAAGAGCTATTTGAAAAAATAACCTCGATAGCTAGAACAGGAATAGCCATCTTAATGGTAGAGCAGAATGCTAGGCAAGCTCTAGAGATAGCAGATAATGGTTTTGTTTTAGTACAAGGTGAAAATAAATATACAGATAAAGGTTCTAAACTCCTTTCAAATAAAGAAGTAAGAAAGGCGTTTTTAGGTGGATAAATGGATTTTTTAAACGCTCTCGCTTTAATAACAAATTATATATTATTACCTGGCTTTACCTATGGAAGTCAGCTGGCTCTTGGAGCTTTGGGTGTCACGTTGATTTACGCAGTATTGCGTTTTTCTAATTTTGCGCATGGAGAGCTTATGTCATTTGGTGCAATGGTTTGTATTCTGTTTACTTGGCTTGGCCAAAGCTATGGAATTAACTTTGGCGTTTTGCCAACTGCACTAATATTTCTGCCGATTGCAATTGGCTTTACTGCTCTTTATTGTTTCTTCATAGAAAAGTTTGTTTTTGCTTATTATCGCAGAAAAAAATCAGACCCTATCATTTTTCTTATTGCTTCGATCGGAGTAATGTTTTTTACAGCTGGTTTGATTAGATTTATTATAGGACCTAGTGATCAAAACTTTAATGACGGTGTTCGCTTTATATTTAATGTGAGAGAATTTAAAGCTTTCACAGGATTGGATGAAGGTTTTGGACTGAAAACATCTCAAGCTATAACTATATTAACGACTATAATACTCTGCTCAATTTTGTTTGTTTTTCTAAATAAAACGCGAACAGGAAAATCCATGAGAGCTTTTTCCGACAATGAAGATTTGGCTCTACTTTCGGGAATTGATCCAAATAAGGTTGTTTTATTAACATGGGTTATTGCAGGTGGTTTGGCAACATTTGCGGGAGTTTTATATGGCTTAGATAAAATTTATAAACCGTTTATATTTTTGCAAATGTTGCTTCCAATTTTTTCCGCTGCTATCGTAGGTGGTGTAGGAAACCCAATTGGGGCTGTCGTTGGGGGCTACGTAATTGCACTCTCAGAGTTATTTGTGACTTTTGCTTACAGAAAAGTTCTAGCCTACTTATTGCCCGAGAATATGGAGCCAGCAGGAATGATGCAGTTTTTATCCACCGATTATAAATTTGCAGTTTCCTTTATAATATTAGTCATTGTATTGATTGTAAGGCCAACAGGAATCTTTAGAGGAAAAACTATATGAATGATGTAGTGCGCAGATCTTTGGTTTTTTCAACATTTGCTGTCGCAATTGTATTTATAGGTTTCCTTCAGAGCTGGAATGTAGCTTTGGGAATTTTTAATCTGTGTCTTATTTCCGCTACAATGGCCCTGGGGGTGAATATTCAACTTGGCTATGCTGGAATATTTAATGCTGGTGTTATGGGCTTTGCGGCTCTGGGCGGACTTTCGGCTGTTATAATATCCTATAAACCCGTATCTGAAACAATCAGTTTAGGGGGGCTGGGTATATTAATATGTATTTTAATATTGCTTTTAGGATCAGTATTGGGAGTTATTGTTTATAAATCGAACCTTACCCAAGCTTATAAAAAAATACTTTTTCCACTAATAATCATTGTAGTACTTCTTCTACTAAATTTAATCGGCGCACCTGCAGTTGAAAGAATTGAGGCTTTTGAACCGGCGGCATCTGGGTTTCTGGGAGGTTTCGGCTTGCCTATCATTTTGTCGTGGATAGTTGGAGGTGTAATAGCCGGACTTGTAGCTTATCTTATTGGAAAAATTACACTTGGTTTAAGGAGTGATTACTTGGCTATTGCTACATTGGGAATAGCAGAAGTGATTATTTACATTTTGAAAAATGAAGATTGGCTTACTAGAGGAGTTAAAAATGTAAATGGTCTTCCAAGACCTGTTCCCTACGAAATTGATTTACAAGAAAGTACATGGTTCATACAGCTATGCCAAAATTATGGTTTTCCTTTAGTGGAAACCTCTTCGATAGTTGTGAAATTAAGCTATTGCTTTTTATTTTCGATTGTAGTGCTAACGCTATTTATTCTATCTGAAGTAGCACTGAAATCTCCTTGGGGGAGGATGATGCGTGCGATTAGAGACAACGAAATCTCAGCTAGAGCTATGGGGAAAAATGTAAAAGCTCGACATCTGGAAATTTTTATCCTTGGCTCAGCTATTATAGGGCTTGCAGGGGCAATGCTCACAACTCTGGAAGGACAGTTTACGCCAACCACATATCAGCCCCTTAGATTTACTTTTACAGTATGGGTTATGGTAATTATTGGAGGAACGGGAAACAACTATGGGTCTTTGATAGGCGGATTTCTTGTTTGGTTTTTATGGGTTGAAGCGGAGCCATTAGGCCTATATTTGGTTGAATTAATTACATCACCATTGAGTGAAACCAACCCTCTTAGGATTCAGCTAATAACTAACGCCGCGCATATGCGATACATGATGATGGGCCTATTATTATTATTAGTTTTAAGGTTTGCTCCAAAAGGTATTTTTCCGGAAGGTAGATAAGAGGATATTAAATGCAAAAAAACATAATACTTCTTGATGGAGGAATGGGACAAGAACTTATAAAAAATTCGAAGTCAAAACCCCATACACTTTGGTCTACATATGTTATGGCAGAGGAGCCAGAACTCGTAAAAAAAGCACATATAGATTTTATAGACGCAGGTGCTAGTGTTATCACACTTAATACCTATTCGACAACACCAGAAAGATTAGAAGCTAACGGCTTATCAGATAAATTCGGTTTTTTCCATAAGAAAGCTATTGATTTGGCAAGAGAGGCAATTGACCTCACAAAAAAGAATGTACTTATTGCAGGGTGTCTTCCTCCTTTAGTATGGAGTTATCGGCCAGATAAAGCTCCTGATTATGAAAGATGTGTTGACTTGTATTTACAAATAGTTAGGGAACAGGAAGAAGACGTTGATCTTTTCATTTGCGAAACTATGGCATCTTTAAAAGAGGCGAAGGCTGCAGTTTCGGCTGCAAAGACCAGCGGAAAACCTGTTTGGTGCGGATTAACACTTGAGGATAATGAAAATTGTGAATTGAGATCAGGTGAAAAATTACTGGACAGCGTAATTGCGCTACAGTCTTTTGGACAAGAAGAGTTTTTACTTAATTGCTCATTTCCTGAAGTCATCAACCAGGGAATTGACATTCTAAGCAAAAACACTAATTTTTTTGGTGGCTATGCAAATGGTTTTACATCAATAGAACCCTTAAAGACAGCCAGCAATGTATCCGTATTATCAGCTAGAACCGATTTGGGGCCTGAAGAGTACTCTAAATACGCATTAAATTGGGCTAATCAAGGCGCGTCCGTTGTTGGAGGTTGTTGTGAGATTGGACCAAGCCACATAAAATATTTACATGATATTTTAATCGAAAAGGAATTTGAGATCGTTACTTCTTTAAGCTGAAATTCTCATTCTTCCTACCGCTTTTTTCCAACCCTCATATTTCTTATCACGTTCGTCGGAAGAAAGTTTTGGAGAAAATTTCTCCTTGAGAGTCCACTCTTCTTCAAACGCTTCCAACTGATTATATAGACCTATTTTCATACCTGCCAACCATGCTACCCCTTTTGCAGTAGACTCTTGTATATCAGGTATATTGATCTCTACTCCTGTAAGATTAGCCAGAATTTTCATGGTTAAACTTGATTGGGTCATCCCACCATCTACGCGCAATTTTATATGGCCTCTTTCTATCCCATCAACATCTTTTATCATAGCTTCTAGTAAATCTCTTGTTTGAAAGCCCACGCTCTCGAGAGCAGCCATAGCAATCTCTTCTCTCCCCGTATCTCTCAATAATCCAAAAATCGCCCCACGAGCATTAGGGTCCCAATACGGTGCCCCTAGCCCCGTAAAAGCTGGAACAAAATAAATATCTTGATCCTTTGCTTTCGATGCAAGCTTACCCACTTGGTCTGCTTTATCTATAATATTAATCGAGTCTCTAAGCCATTGTACAACCGCGCCGGCTATGAATATTGATCCTTCTAGGGCATAACAAATCTTCCCATCTATTTTATACGCTATAGTTGACAAAAGCTTATTTTTACTCAGTACAAATTGATCTCCTGTGTTAAGTAGGGCAAAACATCCTGTTCCATAAGTGGATTTAATCATGCCCTTTTGAAAACATGCTTGGCCTATTGTTGCGGCTTGTTGATCACCTGCAACTCCATTAATCGGTATTGGAGAACCAAGTATTTCTGATACCATTTCTCCAAAATCATCAGCACACTCTTTAACGCTTGGAAGCATTTTTTTGGGCACATTTAGATCACCGAGAATATCATTGTCCCACTCTAAACTCTCGATATTAAATAGCATGGTTCTGGATGCATTGGTTATATCAGTTGTATGGCTTTTTTTATTGGTAAGCCTCCAAATCAAATAGCAATCAATCGTGCCAAATAATAATTTTCCAGAATTTGCCATAGTTCTTTCAGGGTCATACTTATCAAGAAGCCACTTAACTTTTGTTGCGGAAAAATAGGGGTCGATTAGTAAGCCTGTCTTTCCTTGATAAACTCTCTCTTTCCCATTTTTTTTAAGTTCATTGCAAAATTCAGAAGTGCGCCGATCCTGCCATACTATTGCTTTAGAAAGCGCTTGACCCGTTTCAGCGTTCCATATAGCTGTAGTTTCTCTTTGGTTTGTAATCCCAATACTTAAAATATCTTGCGAAGATATTTTCGCTCCTTTTACAGCATCACGCACTGTAGCAATGACAGTTGCGTAGATTTCCTCTAGATCATGCTCTACCCAACCGGGAAAAGGAAAAAATTGCTCTATTTCCTTTTGAGATGACGCCACTATTTGTAAATTTTTGTCAAAGACTATAGCTCTAGTTGATGTTGTCCCTTGGTCAATCGCTAGAACGTAACTCATAGTAAGACTTTCTCTAATTTAATTTTTTTATGTAGGAATTAAGTTCCCTTACCTGCTTACTAGACAAGCGTAACCCAAGCTTACTTCTTCTCCAAATCAAATCCTCAACACATTTGGCATGCTCTTGATTAATATACCAAAGTACTTCCCTTTCCGTTAGATCAGATCCGAAATTCCTACCTAAGTCTTTTTTTGCTTTAGCCTTGCCTAGAACTTTTTCAACATCTGTACCAAATGTTTTAAATAATCTTTCTGCCCAATCTCTATTTAAGAATTTGTATTTTTTCAATATACCCACAATAAGTTTCTCTTTATCCTCTAATTTGAACCCCCCACCTGGTAAGTGTTTTATGGCAGTCCATTCCGTTCTTTTTAACTTTAATAATGCTGTGATTTTAGAAACAGCTTTTTCAGCCAGTTTTCTATATGTTGTGATTTTTCCTCCATAAACGGTAAGGAGTACTGCTCCTTCCTTTTCTTCAAGTTGAAAGGAATAATCTCTGCTAGCATTTCGCGCTTCTACATTCTTATTTTCGTACAAGGCCCTCACCCCAGAGTAATCCCAAACAATATCTTTTTTTGTTAATTTTCTTTGAAAATAAATCGAAGCGAAATTACACAAATAATCTTTTTCCTCATCGGAACACTTAACTTCATCACCCTCTTTGTGCTCAACTTCAGTTGTTCCAATTAGGGTAAAATCGTTTTCGAAGGGAATGCTAAATATTATTCTTCCATCTTTTCCTTGGAATATATATGCACTATCGTGATTGTAGAGCTTTTTTATGACTATGTGACTTCCCTTTATTAGTCTTACCATTACTTCATTATTTTTATTTTTTACAAGTTGACTCAGAGAATTGACCCAAGGACCCATAGTATTTATCAAGACCTTAGTTTTTACTCTGAATGACCTTTCTTTTGATTTTATCGAAACAAGCCAATGACCTTTTTTTCGCTGAACATCAGTTACCCTAGAATAGGAGAATGCTTTTGCTCCCTTTTTTTCTGCATCCAAAATATTTAGTATTACTAATCGCGAATCTTCCACCCAGCAATCTGTATATGCCAGTGCTTTTGTGTAAGATTTGTCCAAACAACTACCAACTGGATTATTTCGCAAATCAATACCAACACTTTTTGAAAAATTCGTGGAACCCGCCAATAGATCATAGATATATAGTCCAAGCCGTAAAATCCAATAGGGCCTCAGGCTTTTGTTGTGGGGGAGTATAAATTTTACTGGCCAGCTTATATGAGGCATGAGATTAACGAGCAAGTCTCGTTCACGAAGAGACTCTTTTACAAGTCTAAACTGATAAGACTCTAAGTATCTCAATCCACCATGAAATAACTTTGTGGACGAGGAGGACGTTGCTGAGCCAAAATCACCCATATCGGCTAACCCACACTTATACCCCCGGCCCGCAGCGTCTCTTAAAATTCCTGCACCATTTACTCCGCCACCTATAACAAAAATGTCAAAGTAGTTTTCATCCGATGCTTTTTTCTTCATAGATCTTAGATAATGTGTGAAAGCTCAAACCAACCGTCAACAAGCATCTTTATTGTTAGATAGACAAGGAAAATTAGTCCAATCCACGACAGCCATGGGAACTTCGTCATTACACGCATTATAATAGTTGCAAAAAACGCCATAAGCACTATTGCTAAAACTAGTCCAAACACTAATAACGCCGTATCTTCTCTTGCTATGGCAGCAACAGCTACAACGTTATCTAGAGACATTGAAATATCAGCGACCGCAATTGTGAATAATGCTTGCGAAAATTGTTGCTTTTCAGTCAGCTTTTCTGACAAATTGGATTTAATTTCTGGATCAGTTTTTTGGCCTGCATGACGTATTTCCTTAAAAAACCGCCAACAAACAAATGCCAGAAGTAGTCCACCGAAAATTAATATTCCAGGGATTTGAATTAAAAAAGATGCTATAGCTGCAAATATAATTCTGAACCCTGCTGCTAACGCTAACCCCCAGAAAATTACCCTTTTTCTAAACTTCTCTGATAAGCCAGCTGCCGCCATTCCTATAATAATTGCATTATCGCCAGACAGAAATATGTCAGCTAAAATGACTTGAGCCAGCTCAACTAGAGAAAAGTTCATCATGTATTTATTTTATTTATTGCTTTTGACACTTTCGGTTTAGTAGCTTATCGTCAGTATTTCAAATAAAATCTTCTAAAAAGCACATTTTTATGAAAAAAAGCTCTATCCACAGTATGCAGGATGCTCGTCACCTCGCAAAGAAAAAACTTCCTTCAATGATCTTTGATTATGTCGATGGAGTAGCGCTTGAGGCAGACGGTTACCATTCAAATGCTGAGTATTTAAAGGCTCTCAAGTTATCACAAAATGTCCTGGCTGGCGGAGGTTCCAAAAAAATAGCCAAACGAATATTGGGCCAATCATATGACCTACCTTTTGGTATAGCGCCAATGGGTATGTGTAATCTTGTAAGCTCAAGAGCAGATTATGCAATTGGAAAATTAGCAAAAAAGTTTAATATTCCTGTTTGCTATTCTACAATGGCTTCCACATCCCTAGAGAAAACTCTCAAGATCACTGGTGATTTAGGCTGGTTTCAACTCTATGTTTATGACGATTTAAAATCAGGGTTACGTTTAGCCAAAAGAGCACAAACCGCTGGTTACAAAACATTGATACTGACAGTTGATGTACCTGAATTAGGTCGCAGACCAAGAGAGCTAAAACATAATTTTTCAGCAAAGTTTAGACCAAATTACAAACAAATTTTTGATTGCGCCATGCATCCCAAATGGAGTTTAGATCTTTTGGCCAATGGTGTTCCAAGACCCCAAAACTTTGATAAGGATTTGAAGATAGACAGAAATAAACCACGGGGAGCAGCCGATTGGGGATTTCTTAAAGACTTAAGAGCGCTTTGGAAAGGTAAATTAATTATCAAAGGGATCCTTAACCCAAAAGATGCAAAAAAAGCAGAAAGTCTTGGAGTGGATGCCATTTATGTATCCGGCCATGGCTCAAGACAATTTGATAGCAGCCCAATACCTATACATCAAATACCGAAAATACGTAACTCTATAAATAAAAGCACTGTCTTGATATATGATACCGGAATAAGAAATGGAGAAGATATTCTTAAAGCTCTTTGTTTGGGAGCAGACTTCGTAATGATTGGAAAGCATGCACTATTTTCTATAGCAGCTGAAGGATTTGATGGCCTAGTCCAAATGGTAAACAATCTTAAAAAAGAGATAGAAGTCGCAATGGCTCAAATGGGCAATTTTGATATTAATAAACTGAATTCCAAATACTTAGATGGTTTCTAAAAGATAATACACATTTTTATATGCGGATATATTCAGTCTAAAGAGAGGCCGACTTTTATTTGGATTTTAGAGCCTATTTCATAATAACGCCCTATTAAACTGGAACCCGTAAATCCATTCCAGCTATATATCACTCTGTAGCTTTCTACAGCGTTTCGCTGACTGACCAGCTGGACAACCTCACATCTTTGTTCTGTATTGTAACCAACAACCTTTGTTGTTGCTTTCTTTTGTTGCTCGGCTGCTACCACTCCTCCCATAACAGCTCCAACCCCAGCGGCATTGTTATCGTTTGTCAATGCTTTACCAATGAGAGCTCCAACCACCATTCCTCCTAACACATCAGCGCCTGATGCGCCGTTACCACTCACAACCTTTCCATACACTGGTACCTTAATATTTCTGCAACGTGTCTCTGGTGTGTAAATATTCGTACTTGAGTAAACTGGTTCAATTGATTGCACAGTGCCTGTCACGTAATAAGTCTCCGCAAATAAAGTTGAGAAAGAAAATAGAGCTAGGATTGCTGTGATTACTTTTAACATTCTGGTCTCCATTGATAGAAATTACATATAATAATATACACCAAAATTATAAAAAAAAAAGCCGAACAAAAATTTGCTCGGCTTTAGTCAACAGGGAGGTATGAACATGAAAAAATTTCATGCTCTACCTAAATTGCAATTCGCGTACCAATTTAAATTAACAAATGAAAATATAGGTTAACTGGCTCTAATTACGTTATCACTAACCAATCTATTAATTTCCGATTCTGTAAAACCTAATCCTAAAAGAATTGACTTAGTATGCTGACCAAGAGTCGGAGCCGAAATACTATCAACCTTATTAGTTACAGAGAATCTAGCCGCTAACTTAGACTGCCGTATCTTTCCTGCAATAGGGTGTTCAGAAATTTTTATTATATCATTTGCAACTACTTGCTCATTCTTTATCATTTCTTTTCTAGTCAAAACAGGAGCGCAAGGAACGTCTTTAGCCGTTAGCAATTTCAACCATTCATCGGATGTTTTTTTCTTAAGCTCAGTTTGTATCAATTCTAGTCTTTCATTTATATTCTGATGCCTTAATTCCGCCGTCAAAAACCTAGGGTCACTTAACCATTCTTTCTTATTAAATGCATCGCAAATATTAAACCATTCTTTATCGGACTGAACTGCTACAGAAATAAATCCCTCTTTAGTTTCATATATTAGATCAATAAAACTCTGTGCGGTCTCCTTTTCAAGTTCGTCTCCAACAAAAGTATGCCCTCCCATATCGGAACCCCACAAAAAAGAAATTACAGCATCTAGCATTGATATTTTGACCTCCTGACCCTCACCTGTTTTTGCCTTGTGGAACAGTGCCGCTGTTATCGCCTGAGCGGTAGCGAACCCAGTAAGCTTATCAGGAAGTATCGTTCGCATAAGCCTCGGTCTCTCTTCATCTGATCCTGCTTGTACAGTGGTTAGACCGGATAGAGCTTGAATAAGAGGATCGTAAACTGGTTTGTTCTTATAAGGGCCAGTAAAACCGAAGCCACTTATGGAAACATATATAATGTTAGGACTTATCGCGCGAACATCACTATATCCGAAACCTAACCTATCCATTACCCCTGGTCTGAAGTTTTGTACTAAAACGTCTGCCGTTCTAATAAGCTTTTTAAGGATGTTTTTTCCTTCCTCCGCTTTTAGATCAATACACACAGATTTTTTATTTCTATTATTGTTAAGGTAAGCGGCTGAAATTCCAGATCTCTGGGTGCTGACAATCCTGGTATAATCTCCAACTGAAGTATTTTCAATTTTTATGATTTCAGCATCCTGGTCTCCTAGTATCATCGTTGCACTTGGACCTGAAATCATCGAGGTTAAATCGATTATTCTTATCCCTTTTAAAGCACCGGCCATAAAAACCTCCATAAAAATATTTACACTAAAATATGAGCTGTTAACCTTTAAGATGCAACTTAAATATAAGAAGCTTAAGAGAACATTTTTATAAGAGTTTAAACATGAAACCAGAAGAAATTTTATCTTATCCACCAAAAATTTTAACTCAGGAGCAGAGAGAACATTATTTTGAGTTCGGGTTCGTGGGAATAAAAGACTTAGTTCCGTCAGAGACACTAAAACTTATCAAAAAAGTTACAAGTGAGTTCGTTGATAAAAGTCGCGAAGTCACGGAGTCAAATAATGTTTTTGATATCGGTCCAGGACATTCTTACGAGAATCCGGTACTTAGAAGATTAAAGAGTCCAGATGAGAATCATGAAGAGTATTGGAATTTCTCAAAGGGTCTTATGGCTGACGTTGCTAGTGACCTTGTTGGTCCTAATGTGACATTTCATCACTCAAAATTAAACTTTAAGTGGTATGACGAAAGTGATACCGTCAAGTGGCATCAAGATATCCAATTCTTTCCTCATACAAATTACAACGTTTTGACAATTGGGTGTTATTTAGAGGACACTGACATGAATAATGGGCCTTTAGCCGTGTTAAAAGGTTCACATAAAAATGACCTATACGATCAGTACGACAAAAATGGTAATTGGACAGGAATGTTAAGCGATGAAGACGCAGATACTGTTGATATGTCGATGGTTGACTATCTTACGGGAAATGCTGGATCTATAACAATACATAACGCAAGAGCACTTCATTTCTCACCATCTTCGAAATCTAAAAATCCCAGACCACTTTTACTTAATTGTTATACATCTGCTGACGCTAAAGCCTATACACCTCACCCACAACCAACCGTGAACACGTATAAAATTGTAAGGGGAGAGCAGGTAAAATGGGCACACCATGATCCAAGACCTTGCCAGATGCCCCCCGACTGGTCAGGAGGGTACACTTCTATTTACGCGGCCCAAGCGGGCGAAGATAAAACTTAAGTGCATAGTTCGTCCAAAAAGTCCTTGAAAAGCACGAAAGACTTACGAGTCTCAATTAAATCTGTTTCGAGCTGAAAATCATGCCATAGGTCTTTCCAGGTTTTTGTTACCACTTTGACTCTTTGCTTTTTTAGTCGTTTTAAAAACTGTCCAATCTGGACTGAAAGCATCTCATTTTCTGCATATTGGATCATAATTGGTGGTGAATTTTTAAAGTCGCCCAATAAAGGTGAAATCAAGGGATTTTTATGATCTGATGGATTGCAATAGAGATAGGATAAAGGACCAGAACCTGTTTCTTTTGCACGTTTTATAAATGGTCCTATTAGTACATCACTTTGACAGCAACTATCTGGATATTCTCCCATTTTAGCAGTTGGATAAACCCAAGGAGAAATACAAAATATTCCTTTTGGTTTTTTTGATTTGTCTTTTTTCAGTGCTAACAATAATGCTAGCGCTAAATTGCCGCCAGCTGAATCACCAGCAAGGATAATATTGGATTTTTCTTTTTTTCCTAAAAGAAAAGAGTATGCTTTTTTCGCATCTTCTAATTGGCTTGGATACTTTGACTCAGGACTGAGTTTATATTCTACAAATATAATTTCTCTGCAGAGGATCTCTGCTAAAAAAGATATATAAGTTCGATAAATTTTGAAGTTACCAACAAAAAACCCACCCCCATGAAAGAATAAGATCTTTACTTTGTCAGAAATCTTATTTGGTATAATCCGATATAGCTCAAGCTGATCTAAAGATATTTTTTTCACGACTACATTGTTTACGTTTGCTCTTCTAAAGGATGCAAATAAAACAAGAAATCGCATTATTTTAATCTGAAAATGGCTAAGGCTTCCAGGTTTAATTAAAGCCACAAGTCTCATAACAAAAGATATGACTTTTTTTCTGTTTCTAGCCTTTCTACTTATCATAAATTATTGAGATTTATCGTCTATGTATTAATTTTCGCGATGAACGTATTCGACTTACTTGCTTTTCTCTTAATGATACAAAAATACCAGAACACATTATCAAAATTATACCCAAAAGAGAAAGTCTATCTGGTATTTCGTTCCAAATTAAATAGGTAGAAATGACTGCAATAACTAAAGCCCCATATTCAAAGGGAGCTAAAAACGATGCTTCATGATTCTTGTATGCATAAGAAACAAGAATACCTCCTATTGAGATTGGGAGGGCAATACCTACAAGAATGTGTAACAAATCGAAAGTATTGACTGAGACCCATGAGCCCGTCAAAAATTTCAAAGCATTGCTCTGTCCAACATTAAGATCAGCTGTGTAAAAGACCCCGGCAAATATAAGGCTCGTGACAAAAAAACATAATTGGATATAAAAACCCATCGTAATTGGTTTTTCTTGCGCCCCATACTTTCTAGTAATTATATGTAGAGCTGTATAAAAAAGAGCAGCTATTAAAGGAAATAATGAAATTAATTCAAACGAAATTGTACCCGGCTTTATTATGAATAGCATGCCCAAAAATCCAACAAAGCAGGCCAAGCTTCTACGTATGCCCACTTTCTCTTTCAAAAAAAATACAGCAAAAATTGTAATCAAAACAGGTGCTATAAAAAATATTGCTGTCGCCTCCGCTAATGAAAGCTCAGCTATTGATATGAAGAAGAAAGTATTCGCCCCTACAACTGCTAATCCCCTAAAAAAATGAAAAGCAGGGTTATTTGTATTAAGGTATTTAAAGCCACCGTAAAAAGGTAGAACAATAAAAAGTAAAATTGAAATGGCAAAAATAGCTCGGAAAAACATAAGCTGATGTAGTGGCATCTCAGTACTAAAAAGCTTAACCGATATGTCATTTACTGAAAAACAAATTGTACCCAAGACGATTGCCGATATTCCTAAATAATTATTATTCATGCATATCTCAAAAATACTTCAATTAACCTCTATTTGCTTTAATATTGATTGGAGTAAATTACAAATTTTTTTTGGATATATAAAAAAATGGACATAGCTAATAAAAAAGCCCTCGTATTTGGTGGAACTTCTGGAATTGGGCTCTCTACATGTGAGCAATTAATTGAAAAAGGTGCAGACGTTATTGCCATCAGCAGAGATCCAAGTAAGGCGACCAGTGTTAAACACAATAAACTATCCTTTGAAAGCTGTGATGTAAGAATTGAAGAGGAAGTAAAAAATATTTTTGAAAAACATGCCCCTTTCGAAATCTTGGTGAGTGCTGCGACTGGAGGAAGCAGAGCGGCTGGCCCATTTCTAGAAATGGATATGACTGGTTTTAAAAACTCTTTTGATAAATTATGGGGTTACGCCAATGTTGTACGCTATGGCACACACTATTTAAGCTCGGATGGGACAATAGTTTTGGTTAGTGGTGCTCCGGCTAGGCGCATGAAGCCTGGACAAATCGCTCTTTCGGCAGTTGGTGGCGCGGTAGAGAACCTAGTCAGGGGTGTTGCAAACGAAATTGCTCCAAAGAGAATAAATGCTGTGGCGCCGGGTTTAATAGATACGCCTATGTTTTCACAAGAAGGTGAGGATCGAAGGATATTTCTAGACTCGGCTACAGCATCTCACTCAATAAAGCGAGCTGGAAAACCAGATGAGGTTGCAAAAGGAATAATATTCGTCATTGAAAATGAATTTGTTAACGGAACTACTGTCGATGTTGATGGTGGGTGGATAAACTCTTGAACTCAAAACCAATGAATTGAGTTATGATAAACAGGGAAAAATAGAGATGGAAGGATTCACTGGAAGCTGCTTATGTCGGCATATAACTTATAAGAGTAACACTACCCCTTTGAGGACCTTTAACTGTCATTGTGAGGACTGCAGAAAATGCAGTGGTGCCCCTTATCTTACTAATATATTTGTAAAAGAAGATGATTTAGATATTCGGGGGAATTTGAAAAGCTACATACATCAATCAGAAAGTGGTAACAAAATAACTAAGAAATTTTGCGAACAATGCGGTTGTCAGATATTCTCTTTTAATGAGGGTAGGCCTGGATTAGTGAGAATTCATGCTGGAACCGTGAATGAATTAGAGGTAATAAAGCCACAAGGAGACGTTTGGGTGTCGAAGAAAATACCCTCAATAAAAATAGATGAAACGTTGGATCAGTTTCAGAAGAATTTCATTTAAATTAGGAAAGAATAGACACAATGGCACAAAAAATTGTTAAACATGTAAAAGATATGGTCGCTGAAGCAAATAAAGAGGTTGAAATAACTCCTGTAGTTGATGCCTCAAAATATTTCGAAGATAGTCATTACGTTTTTGTAGATATAAGAGATCCTAGGGAAATACAAAGAGAAGGAAAAATTCCAAATTCGTTCTCTTGCCCAAGAGGAATGCTCGAATTCTGGATAGACCCTGATAGTCCCTACCACAAAGACATTTTTAACCAAGACAAGAAATATGTATTTTATTGTGCCGCAGCGGGACGATCTGCTCTTGCTGCTAAAGCTGCACAAGACATGGGTCTAAACCCAGTATCTCATCTCGAGGGAGGCTTTGCAGCCTGGAAAAAATCTGGAAATCCTATTGAAACGAAAGAATAAATCATGAATGAAACGTGTTGTGGTCCTGGATATTCTTCTCCTGCTGAAGCTATAAAAGCACCAAGGGAAAAACTTTTATATACAATTGCAATATATACAGGGACAGGTATACAAAAGCCTGACTATTTAGCGACAGTCGACGTTGACCCTGATAGCCCTACTTATTCAAAAGTTATACATAGGTTAGAAATGCCAGGCATTGGTGATGAGCTTCATCATATGGGATGGAATGCGTGTTCATCTTGCCATGACGACTCTAGCATGACTCGCAAATATCTTTTACTTCCGGGAGTACGGTCAAATAATATTCACATAGTGGATACCGCGACCAATCCTAGAATGCCCACTCTCCACAAAATTATTGCCGGAGCAGAGATTAAATCAAAAACTAACTTAAGCGGCCCACATACCGTTCATTGCCTAGGCTCAGAAATAATTATATCTATGCTGGGTGATGCGAAGGGAGAAGCACCTGGAGGATATTTGCATCTGGATAAAAATTTTGAAATTATAGGAAGATGGGAAAACTCTATGGGTGACATACCATTTGGGTATGATTTTTGGTACCAACCAAGACACAATATAATGGTTTCATCGGAATGGGCTGCTCCAAACACATTTATGCCAGGTTTTGATTTAGAAGAAGTAGGACACCTTAAGTATGGAAGACAGCTTCATTTTTGGGATTTTAAGGAGCGTAAACCTATTGAAACTATGTATTTGGGTGAAGATGGTCTGGTTCCTTTAGAAGTAAAATTTCATCATAATCCAGATAGCAGTCATGGGTTTTGTGGTGCAGCCCTTAGCGCGAATGTTATACACTGGTGGAAAGATAAAAATAAAAAATGGCAATGGGAAAAAATTATTGATGTAGAAAATCAGCCCCACCCAGACTGGCCAATTCCTATTCCAGGTGTGATGTCAGCAATTCTCGTTTCAATGGATGATAAATATTTGTATCTCAATAATTGGCTGCACGGTGATATGAGGCAATATGATATATCAGACCCTCACAAGCCAAAACTCACTGGTCAAGTTTGGATGGGTGGTCTACTGGGAAAAGCTCCTGAAGTTAATGGTCTTAAGATTGCGGGTGGACCACAAATGTTTCAGCTTAGCCTAGATGGGAAAAGGCTGTACGTAACTACTTCTCTATTCTCTACTTGGGATAATCAATTTTATCCAGATATAAGGGAAAAGGGTGGCGTATTGATAATGATTGACTGTGACCCAGTAAACGGAGGAATGAAGATTAATCCTGATTTTATGGTAAATTTTGGGGAAGAACCAAATGGCCCAAGCCGCTGTCATGAAAGTAGATATCCCGGTGGCGATTGCACGAGTGATATATGGCTGTGAAAACATTTCAGGTCGAAATATCAAATAGACGTGGTAAATCCTACAAAGTTGATCATCGGCGTCCATTGCTTGATAGCTTGAGGCGACAGGGCGTTGATCTACCGTATGGTTGTAAGTATGGGGGATGTATTTCATGTGCTGCAAAACTTATTGATGGAGAAGTAGATCAAAGAAGGCAGGTGGCACTTAATAATAGACAGATAAATGATGGATACATTATACTTTGCGTAGCAAGACCTAAGTCGAATCTTATTCTTGAAATTGGTGTTGAGAGTCATGACAAGCTTTATAGAAACCCATTTTTAGATCCTTTAGAGCCTCATGAACTAAAGGATGACATTGCAAAAAAAGAAAGAGAGAAGTAATGCCCGAAGCTAATGTAGACCACATATACAATTATCCTAAAGGTTATATCCAAGACATTCTGAAGTCCGTCAAAACTATTGCGATGGTCGGAGCTAGTGGGGATAAGACGAAATTTAGCTATGGTGTTTTAAGGGTGTTGCATGAAACTGGATATGAAATGTTACCTGTTAACCCAAATCCCAATATTAAAGACATTAGAGGTCTCAAAGTCTTTCGCAGTCTAAAGCAAATAGATAAACCTGTTGATATGGTACAGGTGTTTCGAAGAAAAGAAGAGCTTTTATCGGTAGCAAAAGAAGCAATTGAAATAAAAGCAAAAGTGCTTTGGGGTCAAATAGGAGTTTATGATGACGAAGCTGCAGAGACAGCAAAAAAAGCAGGATTAAAAGTTATAATGAATAGATGTCCCAAAATTGAACTCTTTCGTCCCTTTTGGAAACCCAGATTAGACCTTAAGATTTAAAGAGAGTGTCACATGGAATATCTCACTATTGACGATCTTAAGAACGAAGCAAGAAAAAAAGTTCCTAAAGCATTTCACGAATATGTTCTGTCAGGTTCTTGGACGGAGTCTACTTTGAAAGACAATAGTAACGATTTTAAAAAAATTTCCTTTAGACAGAGAGTTGCTGTCGATATTTCTGGTAGAACTACTAGGAAGAGTTTATTAGGCACAGACTACAAGATGCCAGTTGCTTTGGCTCCGGTAGGTTTACTCGGCATGCAAAAAGCAAATGGTGAGATATTGGCGGCACAAGCAGCGGAGACTTTCGGGGTTCCTTTTACACTTTCTACCATGTCAATTTGTTCAATAGAAGAAGTTGCAAGAAATACTTCAAAACCATTTTGGTTTCAGCTCTATGTCATGAGAGATCATGATTTTGCCAAAAGATTAGTTGAAAGAGCAAAAGCAGCAGAATGCTCAGCACTGGTGCTCACTTTGGACTTACAAATACTAGGCCAAAGGCACGCCGATATAAGGAATGGTTTATCAGTACCTATAAAGATAAAAATGTCTAATGTTTTTGACTTGATGTCAAAACCAAATTGGTGTTTTGAAATGGCAAGATCAAAAAATAGAACCTTCGGAAATATTATGGGTCATGTAAAAGATATCAAAAATCTAACCTCTCTAACTAAATGGGTACAAAGTCAATTTGACCCAAAACTTAACTGGGATGATGTAAAAAGAATAAAAGACTGGTGGGGAGGCAAGTTAATTATTAAAGGGATCATGGACCCAGATGACGCTAAAATGGCACAGAAATGCGGTGCAGATGCTTTAGTGGTGTCTAATCATGGTGGAAGGCAGCTAGATGGAGTTAATAGTTCGATTTCTACGCTTCCGCAAATTAAGAAAGCTGTTTCAGATATAGATGTATTATTTGATGGTGGTATTTCTTCCGGACAGGATATTCTCAAAGCTATCGCATTAGGTGCTGAAGGAGTAATGATTGGTAGATCTTTTGTTTATGGCCTTTCAGCAAAAGGAAAGAAGGGGGTTATAAAAGCTTTAGAAATTCTTAACAAGGAACTTGATATGACAATGGCGCTATGCGGAAGACGAGACATAAAAGACGTTGGCAGGGATATTATTAAAGATTGTCCTTTTTTTGAGAAAAACTAGGCAACAAATTTTTTCCTTTCGTCCAATTCCAAAAATTTTGTTTTCTTGCTTAAGGAACTAAATATACCTTCTTCCGTTCCTGAAATAAAAAACTGGCTTTCCAAAGATAACAGTTCTGAAAATAAATTTTCTTTACGTACTTCATCCAAATGAGCTGTTATCTCATCCAAAAGCATTATGGGAGAGACTTTGTGCTGTTCTTTAATCAATTTTGCATTGGATAAAATTATGGAAATTATCGAAAGCTTTTGCTCACCTGTAGAACAGAATTTTGTATCTATTTCCTTCTCTAAATAAAACCCTTGTAAATCATCTGTATGAGGACCAAAATTTGTTCTACCAGATACTAGGTCCTGTCCTCTTTGGTTTATTAAATTTTTCAAGAATACTTCTTCACTTTCAATAGGATCGTCTTTCAAATTAAGCTTTATCAGCGGAAAATAATTATTCTTTTCGATTAAAACTGTATTAAGTTTTCCAATAAAATCTCGTCTACAATTATCTATTTCAAATCCAAGTATGGCCATTTTCTTTTCGATAGCGAGATACCAAGAGCTGTCTGCTATACGATCTTTTAGTAACCTATTCCTATCTCTTAGAAGTTTTTCATATTGAGCACATCTTTTTGCATGGTTAATATCAAGACTAAATACCATTCTATCTAAGAATTTTCTTCTGTCCTTAGAGGTTTCCATCCAGATCCTGTCCATTGGCGGTAAAAACCATAGAATTTTTAGACTCGAACTAAGATTATTTTGTGGCACTTTTTTTCCATCTATTTTCACAACTCTTCCATTTCCGACACTAGAAGTCTCGATTTCAAAAAGATTATTGTTTCTGTGAGCTAAAGCCTCAACTTTCCAGGAAGTATTATTAGATAGATTTATCATATCATGAAAGCTAGACCTTCTTATCCCCTTGCCTGGATATAAGAGCGATATAGCTTCCAAAAGGTTTGTTTTTCCAACTCCGTTTTTCCCATAAATAACGGTCGGATTTGAATCAAAGTGGAGTTCTAAAATTTTATACGATCTGAAATTACTTATTTTGAGTTTTTCTATTCCGGCAGCACTCATTTAAATATAAATTGTTTATACACGCATAGGCATAACAACATAAACCGCAGTATCGTCGTTATTATCCTTCATAAGTGCAGGATCACCAACGTCATTGAATAAGAAAATTGCTTCACCGCTTTCAACCTGATTTGAAATTTCTTGGAGATATTTAGCATTAAATCCAATTTCAATTTCTTCTCCCTCATAAGCAACAGGAATTTCCTCAATTGCTAATCCTGTCTCTGGAGCATTTACAGATAATATAAGTTTTTCTTTACTTAGACTGAGTTTAACTGCCCGGGCTCTTTCTGAAGAAATAGTTGCTACTCTATCTACTGATTTTGCAAATTCAGAGGCATCAATAACCAATTTTTTTATATTATTTTTTGGTATAACTCGATCGTAATCAGGAAATGATCCATCCACTACTTTAGATGTTAAAGATAAGCTCGAGTTTGAAAAACGTATTTTCGTTTCTGATACAGAGACGTTTACTGTGTCTTCCGTCGTTTCATATATCATTCTCAATTCAGAAACTGTTTTTCGTGGCACAATCAATCCTGGCATTCCACTAGCATCGTCAGGAAGTGGTGAGTCTATTTTTGCTAGTCTATGACCATCTGTGGCAACAGTACGTATAAGCCTGGTTTCTTGATC
Source organism: uncultured Alphaproteobacteria bacterium (assembly GCA_902540655.1). GTDB lineage: Bacteria > Pseudomonadota > Alphaproteobacteria > Rhodobacterales > Rhodobacteraceae > CACIJG01. The sequence continues at coordinate 49,770 of CACBNQ010000002.1, forward strand.
AATAAACTCGTGGAAAAAAACACCGTTAAGATAAAATCTTGTTTCTTCCATGGACATAGCAAACTTTACTTTTTCGAATAGCCTCTTTAGTTCTTCAACCTTTATAGAGAATGAAAAGTCGTATTCCGACGATGCCATTAATGGAAAGTCATCAACGGAAATTGTTGTTAATGAAAAAGTGGAACGTCCAGCTTTAACATTTATTTTCTGATTCAAAGGATCAAGGTCTATTAAAATTCTGGAACCATCTGGAAGTTTTCTAAGAATCTCATAGAAGGTATGTGCACCAACGGTGACAGCTCCCTCTTTTTCGACTACAGCTTTTATGGAGTCCAATAATTCTATATCTAAATCAGTAGCTCTTAGGGTTAGGCGGTCTTCCCTCGCTTCAATTAAAACATTCGATAGAATGGGAATGGTAGTTCTTCTTTCAACGATGGCTTGAGCTCGGCTCATTGAGCTTAGCAAATCACTTCTTTCTACACTAATCTTCATTTTCGCTTCATACCAATATATACGTAGGCTGCATGATATCCTTTTTTAAAATAAAATAATAGCGAAAAAGCTTTTTATGCCTCAAGTGTTCTGCGTAAGATTTCCACCTCGTCTGCCACCTGTACATCAACAAGTTTTAATTCTTCAATTTTCTTAACCGCATGAATAACAGTGGTGTGATCTCTTCCACCGAATTTTCTTCCAATTTCTGGCAAAGATTTTGAAGTTAGAATTTTAGATAAGAACATAGCTATCTGTCTAGGTCTAGCTACCACTCTTGCTCTTCTCGCAGATATCAAGTCTGTCATTCTAAGATTGTAGTGTTCAGCAACTTTTCTGATTATCTCTTCAATAGTAATTTTTCTTTCTGAAGTTCTTAGAATATCTGATAGACATTCCTGTACTAAATCAATGGTTATTTCTTTTCCAACCAAAGATGCAAAAGCGAATAACCTTGTCAGAGCTCCCTCTAGTACCCTAACATTTGAAGAAATTTTATGAGCTAAATACTCTAGAATACCTTCATCGATCTTAACGTCTCTATTCAGTTCCATTTGTATTTCAGCTTTTGCCTGTAAAATTCCCAGGCGTAATTCATAGTCTGTCGGGTGCACGTCGACAACTAGACCCCAAGCAAGTCTAGATTTAATCCTTTCTTCCAAACCATCAATTTCACCAGGAGCTCTATCAGCCGATATAACTATTTGTTTTCCTTGCTCTATCAGAGCATTAAAGGTATGAAAAAATTCATCTTGTGTTGAATCTTTGCCTGCTATGAACTGAACATCATCTACCATTAAAACATCCACTGACCTAAATAACTTTTTGAACGCATGCATATCCTTGAATCTTAAAGCTTGGACAAACCTATACATAAACTGCTCGGCTGAGAGGTATAGTATTCGCGCTTTTTTATTTTTTTCTTTAGTAGACCAAGCAATAGAGTGCATTAGATGCGTTTTTCCTAGACCGACTCCCCCATACAAAAATAATGGATTGAAAGTTACCTTTCCCCCTTCTGAAACTCTTTTTGCAGCTGCATGTGCCAACTCATTTGGTTTTCCAACCACAAATTTATCGAAGGTAAACCTGGCATCAAGTGGTGAACTGGGTAGATCAAGCTGAGATTCTTGAGATTTTTGGTCGGCTCTTTTCAGTGCACTTTTCTCTGAAACATTTTTTTTGCCTGCTGTTTTATCTGACGATGCAGTAAACTCAAGTCTATCGATCGTTAGTTTTTGATTCTTAAATCCTTGGATAATGTGATCTCCGTAGTTCCTATGAACCCAAGTACCAATAAATCTTGTTGGCACTTTAAACTTTGCAACAGAACCGTTAATCTCCTTTAGCTCAATGGGTTGTATCCAGTTTGCGTGAGCACTTTCACCTATATTGCTCTTCACAAACTCTTTTACCTTTGACCACTCATCTTTTTTCATTAAATAACTCTACTCCAGGGCAAGCCCAAGTTCTTCCATCCGGTTGGGTTTTGTGGGTAGACTGAAGGCTGTTCATATCCCTCGAATCCATCCTCTATGTTAAAACACATACCATTATAATTACCGGATTTAAACGATTCTTCCACAGTTAATGCAGCGAAATTTGATCTAATTCCAGATCTACAAATAAAAAGATACTTTCCTTCGTCATGATGGCTTAAATTTTTGTTAAAATCGTTTAAAAAGCGCTTTCTTGACCCCGGTAAGATCGAGTTTCTCCATTCTATTTTATAGGTATCTTTGCCTATTTCTCTTAGGTCAGGTATTCCAACTTCCAAATGCTCTTTAATGGTTCTTACATCAATCAATACAGCGTTTTCATCTTCTTTTAGAAGATCAAAGGCTACTTTTGAATTTATATTTTCAACCAAATTCAAACCTGTTTCAACGGACGTTTTTGCCTATCCATTTTAAAAAACCATGTCTTATTTATACGGTAACCCTGTCACAGTATTATAGCAAACAAATTTAAAACCATGCTGCTTCTAGCTTGCTTTTTTTAAACCTTTTACTTTTGAATTTAGTCTTGATATTTTTCTACTAGCTGAATTCTTATGAAAAACACCTTTTGTAACGCCTCTCATGATTTCCGACTGCGCAGTCCTAAGAACTTCATTGGCAGTTGCTTGATCACCCTCAACTATAGCTTGCTCAACTTTCTTGACAAACGTTTTAATTCTGGTTTTTCTATTCTTATTTTCCGTTGTTTTTTTAACCGTTTGTCTTAGTCTTTTTTTAGCTGAAGCTTTATTTGGCATATTTATCATTCTCCTTACGCAATCAATTACACAATGCGGTTATAAATGTCAATAAGCGAACTGCTATTTGTCTTCGAACTTGGGTGTTCTTTTTTCTATAAAAGCGGACATACCTTCTTTTTTATCTTCAGTTGAAAAAAGAGAATTAAAGATTCGCCTCTCAAACAATATACCCTCTGACATTCCAATCTCGAATGAACGATTTATTGTTTCCTTAATTCCCATTGTCGACAACATAGACTTTTCTGCGATTTTATAAGCTACGGCCTTAGCTTCCTTTAAAAGATCCTCAACAGGAACGACTCTACTGACTAGTCCGGATCTTTCAGCCTCTTCAGCATCCATATTTCTACCAGTCAGGTGCATCTCCATTGCTTTAGATTTTCCAACAAATTTCGATAGCAGTTGTGTTCCTCCAAAACCTGCCATAACACCTAAATTTATTTCAGGTTGTCCAAATTTTGCACTGTCTGCAGCTAAGATAAAGTCGCACCTCATTGCAAGCTCACATCCTCCTCCTAGCGCGTATCCGGCTACAGCAGCTATAATAGGTTTTCTAGTTGCTTGAATTCTATCTAAATCATTAGAAAAAAAGTTTTTATAAAACATATCTACAAAAGACTTTGATATCATCTCCTTGATATCCGCACCAGCAGCAAAAGCCTTTTCAGAACCAGTTAAGATAATTGTTCTAACAGAATCATTATTGTCCGCATCTGTAAGAGCGCTGTTAAGTTCCTCCAACAGCTTACTGTTTAGAGCGTTCAATGCATTTGGCCTATTGAGTTTTATAATTAAAATAGGTTCTTCGTGCTCGATTATGAGCGTCTGGTAAGCCATCCGATTCTCCAAAAAATTAATCTGCACAAACTTTTAATTTTCTTATAAAAATTTATCAAGAAAATAATGAATTACTTCTGACAGTTTGCGCAATAAAATGTACTTCTCCCACTAATTCTAATTTTTCCAACAGTACCCTTACATTTATCCCGAAAACATGCTTGACCCTCTTTCCCATAAACCTGCAGTTTGTTTTGAAAATATCCTACCTCTCCACCTACCTGTCGGAAGTCTTTTAAAGTAGTACCACCAAATTTAATAGCGTTATCCAGAACTTTCTTAATTGATGCAACTAGTTTTTCACATTCAATTAGAGACATATTTTTGCCGATCCTCGTCGGTTTGATTCGACAATCCCACAAAGCCTCACTAACGTAAATATTTCCCAAGCCAGCTACAACTTTCTGATCCATTAAAATATTTTTTAAAGATCTTGAAGAGTTTTTGATTTTGGACCACAGATGTTGTTTATCAAATTTTTTGGAAAGAGGTTCTATTCCTATATATTTGAACCTTTGATAATCAGCATAGTCACCTTCTATAATTTCAATAAAACCAAACCTTCGAGGATCATTATATATAAGCAGGAATTGATTATCGAATGATATTATCAGATGATCGTGTTTCTTTGGTTTATATTTATTTATACCTTCTCTACTTAAGTTTATTCTTCCTGACATCCCCAGATGTAGGACTATTGTCGTTTTCTTATTTAGAAAAAAAAGAAGGTATTTTGATCGCCTGCCAACTCCTAGAACTCGTTTTTTCAAGATCAATTTTTCAAAGTTCTCTTCGATAGGGAACCTTAGGTCTCGTCTAAATATTTTAGTTGAGATTATGGCACTACCTAAAACTGTCTTTTCTATACCTAATTTAACTGTTTCTATTTCTGGAAGTTCTGGCAAAAATCTATTTATAAAAATGAACTAGCTATTGATCTAAAAGACTATACTATAGATCATTATAAAAATATCATTAGATTTATTATGCTTTCAGAAGACGAGATAAAAGGCCTTAAATTTGAAGAGGGGCTGAAGAAATTAGAAGAGTTGGTTACTCATCTAGACGATGGCAATTTAAGCTTGGAGGAATCAATTTCTTACTACGAAGTAGGGATTAAACTGAAAAGCCATTGCGAAAAACTTTTGAAGACAGCAGAATTGAAAATTTTAAAAGTATCTGACAAAGAGAATTTTATAACGGAAGACTTAAGAGCAAACGATAATGAATAAACCCTATAGTGAGTTCGACGAGACTTACTTCAAAAAAATGCTCGAAAATAATGCACTTTATTTTAATCAACATTTAAAAAAATTTTTAAAGACAAAGAATTTTGGGATATTAAAAAAACCAATTGAGTATTCGATATTGGGGCAAGGAAAAAGATTAAGGCCGTTGCTGTGTATGGAAACTTCAAAGGTTTTCAATATTTCAAATGAAGTGGCAATATTCTGTGCTATCGCAATTGAATGCATTCATACGTACTCTCTTGTGCATGATGATCTACCATCTATGGACGATGATGATTTGAGAAGGGGTCAACTAACTATCCATAAGAAATGGACTGAGGCAACTGCCATTTTAGTTGGAGATGCACTACAAAGTTTGGGTTTCGAAGCACTGAGTGGACATAAATTTAAAGTTACTGATAGAATAAAAAATAAATTGATTTTGAGTTTAGCAAAAAGTTCTGGGGCTTCTGGTATGGTATTAGGTCAAGCATTAGATATAGACGCCGAGACTTCTCAAAAGGAGCTTAAAATAAACGAGATTTCGAAAATACAAGAATATAAAACTGGAAAGTTGATATCCTGGTCATGCGAAGTTGGACCAACTATAGCGGAAGAAAACACTGAGCCCTTCTCCTTATACGCCGCTAAAATAGGTTTAGCTTTTCAAATTACTGACGACATCTTGGATGTTACTAGTTCTTTAAAAACGTTAGGAAAAAATGTAGGTAAAGATATGGACAAAAATAAGGCCACTTTTGTTTCAAAACTAGGTCTTGATAATTCAAAAAAGAAAGCCTTAGAGTTAGTATCTGAAGCTTGTGACGCTATTTCAGGTTTTAAAGATCGATCAAGAAACCTTTTTCAAATCGCTAACTTTATTGTCAGTAGGCGATTTTAACCTTTGATTGAAGAACTTAAAGCCCAATCATTATTCTTTTTTTAGAACTTTATTTACTAATAACTCGGCGATTTGTACTGCATTTAGAGCAGCGCCTTTTCTAAGGTTATCAGATACACACCATAAATTCAGACCATTCTCCGTTGTAGAATCTTGTCTTATTCGACTAATAAAAGTTGCATAATCGCCTGCACATTCTATTGGCGTTGTGTAACCTCCTTCTTCTCTTTTATCTACGACAATTATTCCTGGAGATTGTCTCAAAATTTCTCTGGCCTCTTCTTCATCTAAAAAATCTTCAAATTCTATATTTACTGCCTCGGAGTGGCCCACAAATACCGGCACCCTAACACATGTTGCTGTCAATTTTATCTTCTTGTCTAAAATCTTCTTTGTTTCAGCAACCATTTTCCACTCCTCTTTTGTCTGCCCGTCATCGAGAAACACATCTATTTGAGGAATTACATTAAAAGCGATTTGTTTGGGATAAGCCTTTGGATCTACTTCCTGACCCGGCACGTATAAACCTTTTGTTTGAGCCCACAGCTCGTCCATTGCTTCCTTACCTGAGCCTGAAACTGATTGAAAAGTTGTTACCACGACTCTTTTTATTTGTGCTCTATCGTGTAATGGTTTTAATGCTACAACCAATTGGGCGGTTGAACAGTTAGGGTTTGAAATAATATTCCTTTTATCGAAATTTTGTATTTCCTCAGGATTTACCTCAGGGACTATTAGGGGGATATCTGGATGATAACGAAAAAGAGATGAATTGTCTATCACTATACAGCCACTTTCAGTCGCTTTTTTAACATATTTTTTTGTTGCTTCTGAGCCAACTGCAAAAAGTGCGATATCAATTCCTTTAAAATCAAAAGTATCTAAATCTTTAGTCTTTAGAACTTTATCTCCAAATGAACATTCGGTCCCCAAAGAGCTTCTACTGGCTAAAGCAGTCAGCTGATCCACTGGAAACAGGCGCTCAGCCAAAATATTAAGCATTTCTTTTCCTACGTTACCAGTGGCACCGCAAACAGCAATGTTATATCCCATACTTTTCCTTTTTAATCTTTTGAAAAGTGATCTTTGAGCTTTGGTAATTCGGCAAAATTGCCTTCGGTCTTATCTTTATAGGATCTAAATCCTTCCATCAACTCAGATTGGCTCAGCATCGATGCATTCCACATATTAATCCAATCCAATCCCTCATCAATGGTATGGTCACGCGCAAAGTCAATAACTTTCTTACAACCAAAAACAGCAGCCGGAGAATTAGAAGCTATTTCTTTAGCAATCTCTAATGCGCCTTCGATCAGAGCTTCATGACTGCCATATAATCTATTTACAAAACCATAATCTTTAGCCTCTTGAGCAGAAAAATTTCTTCCTGTAAACGCTAATTCCTTAACAATACCTTCAGGTAGTAATTTTACAATTCTAGGGAATGTACCCACATCTGCTACCATTCCAATTTTTGTCTCTCTTATTGAAAAAAAAGCATCGTTCGTTGCTAATCGTATATCTGCGGAACAGATTAGATCCACACCTCCGCCTATACAGCCACCCTGTATTGCACAAATAACCGGAATTCTAGCTTTTTGTAATGATGAAATAGATTCTTGTAAGAAAGACAGAAAGTTCATGAAGTTTTGAGGCGTTTGCAGCTCTTTTTCATTCTTTTTATTTGTAGTAGAGCTTGAAAAAACGTCTTGACCAAAAAGGCTTAAATCCAAACCGGCTGAAAATATGGGGCCAGTTGACGATAGAACAATACATCTCGCACTGGAATTTCTATCAATGTCTCCAATTATCCTTGGTAGATCTCTCCAAAAATCCCAGTTCATGGCATTCCTTTTTTCCGGCCTGTTAAGCTTTATGTGAGCAACATGCCCGAGAAACTCAATAGCAAAATAATTTGATTGGTATTGGTTTTGGTTTTGATTTTGATCGGCAACTTCTAATTTATTCATTTTATATCCTACCTTTGCAATGCGCCTTAAGTATAATACTTACTAATAGGATTTAAAGCCTTTAATAAGAGATATAAGCTTATCCGGTTGCTCCATAGGGAAGAAGTGACTACCTCCCTTTATTGTTTCTACTTGTTTTAAATGCTTAAGCTTTTTAAATGAACTAATTGAAGCCGTTGTACTCCCAAACTCAGCGATTAATAGCAACGTTGGTACATTTATATTTTTAACAATTTTTGGTGTGGTAATTTTCTCAGTATTTATGAAACTTGCAGCCTCAGTTTCAGGGTTACAGGACAAATGTACGCCATTTTTATCTTTCTTCGTTCCACCTATTAAATAATCATACAAAAACCCTTCTTTCCATGTTTTAAAAATTCCCCTATTTGTGTAGGATTTCAATACTTCATCAAAGCTTTTCCATTTGCTTCTCTTTTTTAAGGCCTGACGATAAAGTTTTATAGTACTGCTATCATAGCCGAGCGGACCAAAGAATTTTGTAAAATATTTGTAATAATAGTTAATCACAACTGGGTCCGCCAAAACTAAACCATTAACTTTATCATTCAAGTGTTTGCTTGCCATTATACTTAATGATCCACCAATAGAGTGTCCGCCTAGAACTATTTTGCTTTTATGTTTCTTGTAAAGTTCTGTTATCAAGGCAGCTAAATCTTTTGAATATCCTAAAACTGGGTTGACTGGATCATAGTAAGTTCCTGTTTCAGACATTCCGTATCCGGGTGTATCCCAAGCATATATATTATATTTTGAAGTTAACTTAGTTAGAATTCTGCTGTAAGTTTGCCCATTAAAGCCATTTGCGTGGGCCCAGTGTAATACTGGGCCTTCTATTGGTCCTTTCCAAAAGCAAGTTGAAATATCACCCCTTGCAGTTTGTACTTTAATTCTTTCCATGTATGGTCACAATTTTATTTATTAAAGCCAAAGTACGATATATAACTTTATAATGCAAAAATCGATACTGGACACTGATTTTTCTTTTAGATTGTTCGGATCCAAAAAATCTAAGCTAATCGATTGTAAGGTCTGTGAAAAATTTGCAAAGCCAATCTTGCTTATGCTAAGAGCTGCTGAAGCAGCTAAAAAGTTCCTTGTTAAAGAAAAAGCAAGATCAGTCACTATTTTTATAGGAAAAGGGAATAACGGTGAAGATGGCCTTTGCCTGGCCACTCTTTTAAAAATTGAAAACATTGAAACGCATATAATTGACCTTGACTATAAAAATCGTCTTGAGACTCAAGCTTACAGACTCTGCCTTGATCTAGAAATCAATATTAAGAAATATAATACTAAGAAAATACCAAAAGCTGATTGGTATGTTGATGCCATATTTGGTATAGGTCTAAATAGAAATCTTACAGGCGACTATCTATCCGCTGTGAATTATCTGCAATGTACAAAGTCAAAGAAAATATTATCTCTAGATATTCCGAGTGGCCTTCACGGTTCAAGAGGAAATATTTTTAATAAGGTAGTTCAAGCAACAACTACGATCTCCTTTCTAACCTTAAAGCCTGGACTATTTTTTGATGATGCTTCTGATTACGTAGGCGATCTTTATTTTGATGATTTAAGCATAAATAAAACTTTCTATAATCCAGATATGACCTCAATTTCGAGAGAGAAAACTCATTTCCCTGTTTTATCTCGCTCTACTCACAAAGGCACAAGAGGATCATTAGTTTGTCTGGGTGGCTCTAAATCAATGGAGGGTGCAGGAATATTGGCATGCATTTCTGCTTTACGATCCGGGGCTGGTAAAGTCTTTTGGGCTTCAGATACCGACAAACTGCAAAGGCCTCCAGAACTGATTCAAATAGAGCCATGTATTGATGACATACAATCAGTTCTAAATAAAAATATGCGTATCGCAATTATAGGTCCAGGGCTAGGAAAGAGGTTCGATAAAGAAATTGAATTCCTATGGAATACTGATCTCAATATTATTCTAGATGCCGACGGCTTGGATTGGTTATCGAGAAAAAAACCTAAAAAGAGAGCAGCGGCATGGGTCGGCACTCCTCATATTGGTGAGATGAAAAAGCTTTTAAAAGGTGACTTCTCAGATAAATGGTCCAACATCATTAGGCTTAAGAAGTATTATGGAGGCGAATGGATATTAAAGGGTCCAGGAACCCTTGTTTCAGAAGATAAGCATCTCTGGCTCAATTTATATTCAAATGGATGGTTAGGAACTGCTGGAATGGGTGATGTTTTAGCAGGTATTATTGCGGGCCTTTGGAGCTCCGGATCCAAAACACCTTTTAGGAGTGCTGTTTACTTGCAAACTCAGTGCGCCAAACATTTTTTGTCTAAGGAAGGCGCTGGTTTGACAGCTGGAAAACTGTCTGAGCTTATTGGATTTAATATCGGTTTAATACATAAAGCCTAACTTATCTTTTTAGAAACAAGTTAGGCTCTGCATTTATTGATCAGCCGGAACTGTCATCCATCCATTGTGTAACTCGCCGACTTCAGCCGCCCGGCTTACAAGCGATTGAAATTCTTCAGTCATCCCCATTTGATCAAATGCTTTTCCAGAAGCTTCAAGGGATGTTGCGCCATAAGCAATAATCATACTACTCATATTATCCCCTGTTACTGGCGTCAAAAGTACAGGATTTACATCGACTTTTTCGCACATTCCTTTCACTTCTTCAAACATCTTCATGGCCATTGGCATTTTATCTTTTTTCATAAGGTACCACCTGAAGTTCATCACTCGATGTGTAGGCTTCATTTCTCCTGCTGCCACTCTTACCAGATTCAATGGCATAACAATGTCACTTGCTGGGTTGTCATCCAACCTCATTTGTACCTTTGACCACATTTCACTTGAGAAAACTTTTTGAACATCTGCCATAGCTTCAGTGAAATTTGCCGCGAAAGTGGAAAACACTAAGCATCCTGCATTTTGGCCAAAAAGAACCCTAGATACTCGAGCGGTTATTCCCATATCTCCGAATGCTTTGGTTACTTCCAACATATTATTTAGTTGTAATTTTGCTTTGCCTAGATGTGGTCTTACAGTATTTGTTGCAATTACAGCCATGATTCCTCCATAATAGTTATTTCTATTGTAACTTAACTTAGTTCAAAATTAATACTTTTTTTGTAGGTAATATGTCAAACGAGATGGGAATCAATAATCTAAGAGACCTAGGGAGTAAAAAAACGTCTGAAAACACAACTATTAGAGACGGGTTGTTTTTGAGATGTGCGGCTCCGACGGAGTGGAATGTGCAGGTTAAAAATCAATTGGTGGCACTTAAAAAACCCATAATAATAGACTTTAGAGGCGTTCAGGAGGAGATAAATAACCCTTCTCAGATTCCAAAAGAATTTTTAAGCAAAAGAGTGCACCTCCCAATTGAACCCAAAGTGACCGATTTGTTAAGAAAGTTGAATGAAGTTGATAGATCAAAAAAAACAGAAATAGATAAAATTTTTCAACAGGCGTATCGAAAATATACGATTGAAAACATTGGGACCTTTGAAGAGTTTTTCAAAATATTATTTGATAATCCAGATTCCACTATAATGTTTCACTGCACCGCTGGAAAGGATCGAACAGGCTTTGCCTCAGCTTTAATCTTATCTCTTTTCGGTGTAGCAAATGAAACGATCAAACATGATTACTTGCTCTCAAACAAAACATATAAACCGACTCAGAAAGTCAAAGGCGAAGTTCAAAAGATTGGCATTAAACAACTTTTGAGAGTTGATGAAAGTTGGTTGAATGCTGGACTAGAAGAGTTTTCAGAAAGAGTTGGGAATATTAGAGATTTTTGCACTAACATAATAAATGGCAAGAATAGGCTCAAGGAATATTTAAACTATTGCCAGAATTCAGGAGAGAAGACTTATGTCGATAATGGAAAAATTTAAGCTGGATGGGAAGACGGCTTTAGTCACAGGTTGCAGTAAAGGAATAGGGTTCGGAATTGCCAAGGGCCTAGCAGAAGCAGGAGCTGATATAATTGGTGTCAGTTCTACATTAGATATAGGTAGTGAGATTGAAAAATATGTTAAGTCGATCGGAAGAAGATTTCATTGCTTTAGCTGTGACTTTTCTGAAAGACAGAATACACATAATTTTTTACAGGAACTTAGCGAAAATAATTTAGAACCAAGTATTCTTGTGAGCAATGCAGGTTCTTTAATTAGAACTGAGCTGAACGAACATAATGATGCCCATTGGGATAGAATACTAGAAATTAATTTATCGTCTCAATTTGTTCTTGCAAGAGAGCTTAGTTCAAAAATGATTGAAAGAGGCTGGGGTAAAATTATTTTTACGGCATCAATCTTATCTCATCAGGGCGGTTTATTTGTTCCTAGCTATACAGCTTCTAAAGGTGGGATTGCGCAACTTACAAAAGCTCTATCAAATGAACTAGCAGATAAGGGAATAAATGTTAATTCTATAGCCCCAGGTTACGTTGTCACTGATATTACCACTGCTCTTCGCAAAGATAAAAATCGGTCAGCTGACCTAATGGCAAGGATACCTATGAAGAGATGGGGTACCATAGATGATATGGCAGGAGCTGCTGTTTACTTAGCTTCCGATGCATCAGACTACGTCAATGGGGAACTATTAAATGTCGACGGTGGTTGGATGGGCAGATAGCTACTGGCCCGCCTCTAACTCCTCTATTATTTTTTCGGTCATTTCACTGGTTGAACACAGACGTCCTTGATCACCCATCATTAGATCAGGAGTTCTGTAACCTTTCGCAAGAACCTTTTCTATAGACTGCTCGAGAAGATTGGCATTCTGCGCGTCTGAAAATGAATACCTCAAAGCCATTGAGAAACTTAGAACACACGCTATTGGATTAGCTTTTTCCTGGCCAGAAATATCTGGTGCCGACCCATGTACTGGCTCATACATAGCTCGAGGCAACCCATTATTTTTTTTATTTCCCAAACTTGCAGAGGGCAGCATTCCCAAACTACCTGTTAGCATTGCGGCACAGTCAGATAGTATATCTCCAAATAGATTATCTGTTACAATCACATCAAACTGTTTAGGATCTCTTACTAGCTGCATCGCTCCATTATCAGCATACATATGGCTAAGCTCTACATCTTTATAATCAACGTGAACTTCGTTAACAACATCTCGCCAGAGAACACCGCTCTCCATCACGTTGGCTTTTTCCATAGAACATAATTTTTTATTTCTTTTTAATGCAAGTTCAAAAGCACTGACTGCGACCCTACGTATCTCAGATTCCGTGTATTTTTGAGTATTTATTCCAATTCTTTCATTTGAGCCATCGGTATGAATACCACGAGGTTCTCCAAAATAAATCCCCGAAGTGAGCTCTCTAACGATAACAATATCCAGTCCAGAGACTATTTCTTTCTTGAGTGACGAGAAAGAAGCAAGTGCATCAAAACATTGAGCGGGTCGGATATTGGCAAATAAGTCAAGCTCTTTCCTAAGTCTCAAGAGTGCTCGTTCTGGTTTCAAATCGAAACTAAGATTATCGTAATTAGGGCCACCCACCGCCCCCAGCAAAACAGCATCCACTTCTAGTGCTTTTTTTAAAATCTCTTCCGTGAGAGGAGTACCATGTTTGTCGTAAGACGCTCCACCAACTAAACCCTCTTCAATATCTATTTTTAAACTGCGCCTATCCTGAAACCAAGAAATAACACGCTTAACCTCGGTCATCACCTCTGGACCAATTCCATCTCCTGGAAGAATAAGCAAAGAAAACATCAATTATACCTTTTTATGACCAGCTAAATTTATCAGAATATTCTTTTTCAAAGCTACTTATTTTATCGGCACTTTTGAGTGTTAATCCAATATCATCTAACCCATTTAATAGGCAATATTTCTTAAACTCATCAACCTCAAAGTCTAATTGGTCTCCATTTTTGCGAACAATCTTCTGGTTTTCGAGATCAATTTTCATAATAGATGTTGTTTCTATTTCTGCGTCCTGTAGAAGTATTTGATGCAAATCTTCAGACACAATGATTGGAAGTATGCCGTTTTTAAAGCAATTATTAAAAAAAATGTCAGCGAAACTTGTTGATATTATGCACTTAATTCCAAAATCTTTTAAAGCCCAAGGCGCATGTTCTCTCGAAGAACCACATCCAAAGTTAGCTCCACCTACTATAATTGAGGCTTTTGAATAATGATCCTTATTTAAAATGAAATCTTTTATTTCATTCCCATTTTGATCATAACGCATTTCAAAAAATAGGTTCTCTCCAAGACCCGTCCTTTTAATTGTTTTGAGGAACTGTTTTGGTATTAACATATCAGTATCGATATTTATTAATGGCATTGGAGCTGCGATGCCTTCAATTATATTAAACTTTTCCATCAGTGTCTTTCACTAAATATCTCTCACGTCAGTCAATCGGCCAGTTATTGCTGCTGCTGCTGCCATTGCTGGGCTCATTAAATGAGTACGGCCCCCACGCCCCTGTCGTCCTTCGAAATTTCTATTAGACGTCGCCGCGCATCTTTCCTCAGGCAACAACTGATCAGGATTCATTGCTAAGCACATTGAACAACCTGGCATTCTCCAATCAAAACCAGCCTCTTTTAGTGAATTGGCTATTCCTTCTTCTTCCGCCTGTTTTTTCACTAACCCGGATCCCGGTACGACCATAGCCCTTATCCCACTCTTTACCTTTTTCCCCTTAACAATCTTTTCCACCTCTCTCAGATCCTCTATTCTTCCGTTGGTGCAAGAACCAATAAAAACGGCATCAACTTCTATATCTTGCAATTTCTGACCTGGCCTTAACCCCATATATTCAAGAGATCTTTTAGCAGCTTCTACTTTACTTCCCTGAAAATTATCAGGGCTTGGTACCAAATCTGTAATAGGAAGAACATCCTCGGGACTTGTTCCCCAGGTAACAACGGGCGCAATGTCCTCCGCCTTTAAGAAAATCTCTTTATCAAAATACGCATCTGGATCAGAAAAAAGCGTTTTCCAAAATTTTATAGCTTTATCCCATTTTTCACCTTTTGGTGAATTTGGTCTACCTTTTAGATAGTCTAAGGTCTTTTGGTCGGGCGCTATAAGGCCGGCTCTCGCTCCACCTTCAATAGCCATATTGCAAACAGTCATTCGTCCTTCCATAGAAAGGCTCTCAATGGCATTTCCACAATATTCGATTACATGTCCGGTGCCACCCGCGGTTCCTGTTTTTCCAATTATTGTAAGTGTAATATCCTTTGCTGTGACTCCAATACCTAATTCTCCAGAGACCTCCACCTTCATATTTTTTGACTTCTGCTGAATTAATGTCTGTGTTGCAAGGACATGCTCTACTTCGGATGTTCCTATGCCGTGTGCTAATGCACCAAAAGCTCCATGCGTTGCTGTATGACTATCCCCACAAACAATTGTCATACCTGGTAAAGTCCACCCTTGTTCAGGACCGATTATATGTACTATTCCTTGCCTAATATCATCAACAGCATAATAATGAATGCCAAAATCTCGTGCATTCCTATCCAGAGTTTCTAACTGTATACGACCCTCTTCACTGCCAAAATTGGTCAACCGATCAGATGTCGTAGCCACATTATGATCTGGGACCGCAATTGTTTTGTTAGGAGCACGAACTTTCCTTCCCGCTTCTCTTAGACCCTCAAAAGCCTGGGGGCTAGTAACTTCATGCACCAAATGCCTATCAATGTATATCAGGGAAGTATCATTTTCTGACTGAATTAAATGGTTATCCCAAATTTTGTCATATAGAGTTCTACTTTTCACCATAATTTTCATATCTAAATAAATTTTCTATCAAAATCCAGAACTTTTTACTATTTCAGATTTTTGCAAGCTTTAAGACATCAGCCACCTGTAATGGAAAACAAAATAAAAAGTCTTTTCTAGTTCCATAATTGCTTGTATTAGTAAGCACATAAAGATTTATAATATGAAAGAATAGATGAAAATCGATATTAATAAAATCTCGGCATTTTATTCTAATAAGCTGTTTTTTACGATTATTTTATGTATTCCATTAAGTTTTTTGTTTTTGACAAAAAGTTCCTTTGGCCAGGATAACTTGCGGAAAGCAGAAAAAAGTTTTAGAGACTGGAGCGTTTTCGTATCGAAAGAGGATCCAAAAATGTGCTTTATTGCTTCACAGTCTATCAAAGGTGAAGCATTCAGAAACAATCAAAAGCTCTCATCGGTTAATCGAGAAAAAGGAACCCTGTATATAATTAAGACATTGAATAAAGAGAGCGAATATGAGGGAACTTTTTATGCTGGGTATCCTTTACAGGTGGGGTCAAAAGCAGTTCTAGAAATTGATAATAAGGACAAGATTGTGTTTTTTGCTCATCCATCGCCTAAAGCTAAAGCAGAGAAGGACCATGCATGGGCTCAAAAATTTGATCAGGAAAAATTAGTCCGTTTTCTTAGGAAAGGCAGCAAAGCAGTAATGAGCGCTATATCTCACAGAAACACTGTAACAAAAGATACATTTATGTTAACAGGCTTTTCCGATGCCTTATCGGAATTAGAGAAGCGGTGCAAATTAAATTGACCTCACAATCGATTTCTCAAGAAATTAACATCTTAGGGATCAGCAGAGCCGAATTGTTCTCGCTCGTTTCAGACTTTGAAACTCAACCAAAAAGAGCATCTATGAGAGTAAATCAACTCTGGTCTTGGATCTATTGTCATGGAATTAGTTCATTTGATAATATGACAAATATAGATAAAACTCTTCGATCAAAACTGCAAAAAGTTTTTAACATTTCACGGCCAGTTATTGAAAAAAAAGAAATCAGCAATGACGGCACGATAAAATATCTATTCTGTTTAGAGGACGAAAGCAAAATAGAAACGGTATTTATCCCTGAAGAGAAAAGAAGCACTCTTTGCATTTCTTCACAAGTTGGTTGTACGTTGAACTGTTCATTCTGTCATACTGGGACGCAGAAATTGGTAAGGAATCTCTCAAGTCAAGAGATTGTAGGTCAAGTCATTGCAGTTTATGATGATCTAGGGCTTTGGGAGAAGAAGAGGGTGAACAGTAGTCATTCTTCTTGTTTCGAAATAATTACCAATATTGTTTTCATGGGAATGGGTGAACCTTTATTAAATTACGAAGAAGTAAAGAAAGCCTGTGGTATTTTGATGGACAACAAAGGATTGGATTTTTCAAGAAGGAGAATCACCTTATCAACAGCTGGTATTGTTCCAAAAATAAAGACGGCTCATGAGGAAATCGGCTGTATGATCGCTGTAAGTCTTCACGCGACAGAAAATAAGACAAGGGATATTTTAGTTCCCATAAATAAAAAGTGGAATTTGGAACAGTTGCTCGGTTCCTTGAGAGATGATGTTAAGTTGCGCAATTCCGAACGAGTAACATTTGAATACGTTATGCTTGACGGAATTAACGATACGAAAGAGGACGCACATAGGTTAGTAAGATTATTACAAGGTCTTCCTTCTAAGATAAACTTAATACCGTTTAATAATTGGACTGGAAGTCAATATAAGCGTTCTTCCCTAGATAGAATAAAAGCGTTTAGAGATATTATAATTAAATCAAGATTACCAAGCCCAATTCGAAAACCTCGTGGAGAGGACATTATGGCTGCGTGTGGCCAATTAAGATCTAATTCTATTAAAGAAAAAACAAGTATATGAAAAAAATTAGCAAAAGACGCTTTTTCTTGTTTTCAATTCTATTTCCTTTTATTTTTTTCAAACCTTCATGGAGTCATCCTAAAAAGCCAAATTTATTGGTGGTATGGAAAAGAAAGAGAGTTCTAGCCCTTTACAGAAACAGTAAAATAATAAAAGCCTATCGAATTCGTTTAGGGTTCAGTCCTCAGGGTCAGAAAGAAAAAGAAGGAGATGGTAAAACCCCAGAGGGTAAATACTACATTACACACAAAAACCCTAACAGTAAATTTTACTTAAGTCTTGGAATAAACTTTCCAAATCAATCTGACAAAAAAAGAGCTCTTCAAAAAGGCCTCAATCCTGGTAGCGACATTTTTATTCATGGGCTTGGAAAAAAAAATATCCTGTTGCACTATTTTTTTGACTGGACTGAGGGTTGCATTGCGGTAACAAATAAAGAAATAGAGGAAATTTATGGTTTGGTTGAACCTGGAACCATAATCTACATTTATGCTTAGATCTAAACCCGTGACTAAGACTTGCCAATCATCTGTACCCACCAAACTTTTCCAGTGCTATCTTGATACCAACTAAGCCCTAGATCGGTCGCAGTGGGGTCCAGAATAATTTCTCTGCCAATTTTACTTTTGAACCAGACATTCAATACTTCATACTCACCCTCATACGTTTCCGAGACGTTTTCACCAAGCACTAAGCCCTCAAAACCTGCAATTCTTGCCCTATCTATCGCTGAAGATGCATCTGAACCGTAGTTCCAGGCTCGCTGTTGTCTGGCTATGTCAAAAGCGTGTGTCTTCGATGCTGCTGAAAGACTGGATGAGTACTTTAGTGAGGATATCCCGTTTTCCAGTCTTAAGGCATTAACCATTTCTAGATGTCTTGATTTTAGAGCAGTCACGTTAAAGCTAGAAATAACCCCTGACTTAGAGTAACCATCGTAGACGTCTGTATTTGTACCGACACATCCTACTAAGATAGCCAAAAGCATTATTTTTAATATAATATTGTTCATGTATCTATAAGTCTTTTGTTCTAATTTTTGAAATACTACGTCAATTTTTTATTCATGCACAATTAGTTGTTTTATAGTAAATAAATTTCAACTATTAATGTAAAAATGATCAAATCAGTATCCAACATATTAATATCATCGCTACTATTATTTGTTTATGCAGTAATAAGCAACCCTATTGTTGCTCAGACAGCAGTAGACTTTGGTAAGGATGGAAAACCAAAACACAACATTTTCTCATTCAGAGTACAAACTTGGCAGAATCATTTTAAGGATTTGAATAAAGGGGCAATACTCGTTGACACCAAAACGCGGTCATTACATTACTGGAGTAAGAATGGAAAAGGGTATAAGGTCTTTCCAACCTCAGTCCCCCTAAATGAAGAATTGACACGACTCGGGTATACAAAAGTTACAAAAAAAGTAATTGGACCTGAATGGAGGCCTACAAAAAAAATGAGGAAAAGAGATCCTAAGCTACCTGAGTTTATGCCTCCAGGCCCAGATAACCCTCTGGGATCTCACGCACTTTATCTAAGTTGGCCAAGTTATCGTATTCATGGAACAAGCGATACTAGAAAAATCGGAAGACAAAGCTCTTCTGGATGCATAGGGCTGTATAATGAACAGATTGAAGAGCTTTTTAATTTAGTCGAGATTGGAACTCCTGTTAGAATTCTTTAGAATTTTTATGAATCGCAAAGAGCCCCTCTTTGAATGAGGGAAAAGTAAGCTCATACCCCAATTCATTTTTAAGCCTAATGTTTGATACTTTTTTTTCTTCTTTATAGAAGCTTCTCGCCATTTCACTGACCATATCACTTTCCAAACTCACTGTCTGTGGGCATTTTTCTTTAAGCAAACTCGCAGCGAATTGTGCTACTTCCAACTGCGTTGCAGGCAAATCGTCAGACAAGTTAAAAATCGTAGCTTCCGATTTAGAGCTCATAGCCATCTCGATTGCGCCTACTATATCGTCAACATGAATTCGGTTAAACAGATGAGCTGGTTTATTGACTATATAAACCATTTCATTTGCCGATAAACGATCAATTAGACTTCTTCCTGGCCCGTATATACCTGCCAACCTGAAAATCATAGTTTTTATGGAAAAATTTTCTCCAAATCTTAGCCATGATTTTTCGGTCTCAACTCTTGAAATACTTCTCTCTAAATTGGGTTCGAGCACTGTATCCTCTGTAACCCAACCACCTTTTTTATCTCCATAAACACTAGTTGTTGACAGATATCCTGCCCATTCTATTTTTTCGCTATTTTTTTTGAATAAATATCCATAATTCTCAATAACCGGATCCTTACCATTTTCGGGTGGAGCCGTGCTCAAAATATGTGAATTCTTTCTGAGGACACTTTCAATTTTTTTCTCATCATCGAAAAGAACCGGTGTGGCATTAAGTGATTTGATTTCTTTGGTCTTTTCCTTATTTCTCGTCACACAAAACACTTCCCAATTTTTTTTTGAGAATTTTCGACACATAAATTTAGCTGTGTAACCAAAGCCAAAAATTAACAATATATTTTCCTTACTCATTTTTTTTTAACTCAGAAATAGACCAAATAGCTGCCTCAGATATAAAATCTATAGAATGATTTCCAAACCCCTCCAGTAATTTTATGTATTCTTTTTTTCCACTATTTCCCATCGCGTATATTACATTTCTTAAAAATCTAACTGATCCTAATCTTTTTATAGCAGTTCCACTAAAATAATTCCTGAAGTCACCATCTGAAAAGGTTAGAGCTTTCTCCAAAGCTAAGTCAGAAAAAGTTTCTCTGTAATTTTCATTTCTGCTTATTTGTGCAAATTTATTCCAGGGACAGACAGCTAAACAATCATCGCATCCAAAAACTCTATTGCCAATTGATGATCTAAGTTCTTTATCTATAGCGCCCTTGTGTTCGATAGTTAGATACGCGATGCATTTTCTAGCATCTAGCTTATATGCACCCTCAAAAGCATTAGTAGGACAAATATCCAAACACTTAGTACAAGATCCACAATTATCTTGCGCTGGTTCATCTGCAGGTAATGATTTATCTATGTACATTACACCGATAAAAAACCAATTTCCCATATTGCTACTCACCAAATTTGTATGTTTGCCTTGCCAACCCAAGCCAGACAATTGCGCTAAAGGTTTTTCCATAACTGGGGCAGTATCGACAAATATTTTTAACTCACAGTCTAATTTTTTTTTTACCCAAGAGGCTACGATCTTTAGCTTAGATTTGACTACTTTATGATAATCTTTTTTCGTAGCATAAACTGAGATATTAGATAATTCTTTATCCATCAATTTTTTTAAAGGGTCTTCTGCTGGAGTATAGTCATCTGTAAATACTAAAATTGATTTAACACTTGGCCATAGATTTTCAGGTTCTATTCGTTCGTTGATCCTTTTCTCCATCCAATCCATACCAGCATTCCACTCATTTTTAATGAAGTCCCTAAATTTTTCTTTTATTGTTTGATCAACCTTGAGGGGATCGGTTATACCAACGGCAGAAAAACCTGCATCATAAGCTATCTGCTGAAGTTGTGATTTAAAATCCAATATTTCCATACTAAAAATCTAAGTCACTATAGTGACCTGCCGGCACAAAGCCAGGAACTAAGTCCGTTAGCAAGCCTGCGTTTCTAAAAGCAGGCCTCGACTTAATTTTTGCATACCATTCTTTTATAATTGGCTTAGACTGCCAGTCAATATCTCCTACATAATCTAGTGCCGAAATATGTCCGGCCGCTGAAAAATCAGCTAATGACATTTTCTCCCCAGCTACCCAATTTCTTTTTTCCAAAAGCCATTCCAAGTAATCAAAATGGAACTTTATTTTCTTAAGGCCTTCTTTTATTGCACCACTGTCAGGTTGGCCTATTTTAAAAATCTTTTTGTACACTCTTTCATTAAGTAAGTTTTTTGTAACTTCATTATAAAATTTATCGTCGAACCAAGAGGTTACCCTGCGCGTCTCGAACCTTAGCTTCTTGTCGGCCGGAATAAGTTTTGGAATCGGGTGAGATTCATCCAAATACTCACATATGGGAGTGCTCTCCGTAAATACATTAGCTCCTTCTTTTAATAATGGCACTTTACCGGAAGGACTAAATCTTATGAAATCCAATCTTTTTTCCCAAACGGGTTCATCGATTAATTCAACTTCAAGTTTTTTTTCTGCCAAAACCAGCCTTACTTTTCGACAGAACGGTGAAAGTGCTAGATGGTGGAGTTTTCTCATAGTTAGTAAACCTTACTCTGATCCATTTATAATTATAAAAAACAGCTTGATCTGTCATCTTTTTTTAGGATATTAATATCTTTTTTTAATCGTGAAATTCTTGCTGTGAGATTAGACTTCAGTTTTTTTGGGGTTTCGTGTCTTTGGATTTGGTAGAGTCAACGCAATTCGTACTGATTGCTCTTTGGTGAGTTTATTTGCTGGCTTTTTATAATACTTATCTGAAGCTTGATTAACACCAAATGTCAGCAGGCTTGTCTCAACAGTGTTTAGATATATTTCGAGAATTCTTTTTTTTGGAATAATGAACTCTATCAAAAGGGTGAAGTACAATTCTATAATTTTTCTTGACCAAGATCGTCCAGACCATAAAAAAAGATTTTTCGCAAGTTGTTGAGTTATCGTTGACGCGCCTCTTTTTTCCTTTCTTGTAATTACTTTGTAAATCTCTTTTACGTCTAGTCCTAAATGGTAACAAAAATTAGAATCCTCTGTTGCGACCACTGAAAGAGCGATATTTTCGCCCATATTTGAAATTGGAGTCCAACTGTAATCTATTTCTCTTTGAAAAAAGTTGCTTTCCGAAACCATAAAGCTCGTAAAAGGAGGATTAAAAAATCTAAGTAAAAGAACAGTTGACATCGACAAAAATATAAAGGAGACGCATAGTACTGTGATAATTCTGGCGGTTTTGAATGCTAAATTTTTAATAACGTACACAAAATATTATTTAAATAAGATAATTTTTTTCCTTAGTCTGAGAGACTACTATAGCCCATCAATGCCTTGTCTACTGATTTCGCAGCTTGTCTGCCTTCTCTTATTGCCCACACAACAAGAGACTGACCACGTCGCATATCACCAGCTACCCACAATTTATCAAGAGAGGTTTTGTAAGATTTATCATCCGCTAAAACATTTCCACGCTTATCTAGTGATACTTCAGTCTCTTTAAAAATCCTATCTGTAATGGGTGAAACGAAACCCATAGCTAGTAATACCAAATCCGCTTTAATTACAAACTCAGAGTTTTCTATTTTTTCAAATTTCTCATTTACCCTTATACAATTTAAAGAACTAACTTTACCATTTTCAACCCCAAAAGATGTCGTTAATACTGAAAATTCTCGATCTGCTCCCTCTTCTTGACTCGAAGAGGTTCTCATCTTGAGAGGCCAATTTGGCCATGTTAGCAACTTGTCTTCCCTTTCGGGCGGAGCAGGCATAATCTCTAGCTGTGTGACAGACAATGCACCTTGGCGAATTGATGTTCCTATGCAATCTGAACCGGTGTCTCCTCCACCAATAACAACGACATGTTTACCATCTGCAGTTATCTCTTCCAAACCCTCGAGCGTCTCTTTGCCTACCCTTCTGTTTTGCTGAGGTAAAAAATCCATGGCGAAATGGATCCCAGCTGCGTTACGACCTTCAATTTCTAGGTCACGTGGTTTTTCAGCCCCACAGGCTAGTATCAAAGCATCGTGTTCCTTTATCATATCATTAATTTCAATATCTAAACCTAGCTCCACACCACATTGGAAGTGAACTCCTTCAGCAGATAATTGCTCAAGTCTTCTGTCGATATGAGTTTTTTCCATTTTAAAATCAGGAATTCCATATCTAAGAAGACCGCCCATCTTTTTATTTTTTTCATAAATTATTACATTATGACCTGCTCTGGCTAATTGTTGAGCGGCTGCAAGCCCTGCTGGGCCAGACCCAATTATTCCTATTTTTTTGTTCGTTTTGTTTTGATTTACTTGTGGTTTTATCCATCCATTGTCCCATGCCTTATCAACTATAGAACATTCTATGGATTTTATTGTTACCGGACTATCAACAATATTTAGCGTACATGAAGCTTCGCATGGTGCAGGGCATATTCTTCCCGTAAATTCTGGAAAATTATTTGTTGAATGTAAGTCTTTAGAAGCCTTTTCCCATTCACCCCTATAAACTAAATCATTCCAATCCGGGATCTGATTATTAACGGGACACCCTTTTAAGCCCTTCATGTCATGACAAAAAGGAATTCCACATTCCATACATCTGCTGGCTTGCTCTCTTATGACCTCCTCCGGAAGAGGCACTATAAACTCCTTATAATTTCTTATTCTATCTGATGCAGGCCTATATTTCCTATCTTGCCTATCTATTTCTAAAAATCCAGTAACTTTACCCATCTCAACTTCCTTTATATTCTAAATTAGAGGCTATTCTGCAGCTACGATATTATTGAGCTTTTCAGCCTTTATTTCTTCCAACGCCCTTCTGTATTCCGTAGGCATTACTTTTAAAAATTTAGGCCTAAATTTTTCCCAATCGTCTAAGATCTTTTTTGCGAGGTCTGATTGAGTAAACTTTAAGTGTCTAGAAATTATATTTCTTAGCCTTTCTTCATCAAATCTGGTCATATCACTCGATATATCCACGCGACCGTGGTGTTCAAAGTCGCCTCCATGATGGTGCTCAGATTCTAGTAGATCATCTTCTTCTGGAACCGGCTCAAGCTCTACCATTGCCAAATTGCATCTATTTTTAAAGGTGCCATCTTCGTCCAAAACATATGCTATACCTCCGGACATACCTGCTGCAAAATTAAGGCCTGTTTTTCCCAAAACGACTACTATACCACCTGTCATATATTCACAACCATGATCACCCACTCCCTCAACAACAGCGGTAGCTCCGGAATTTCTAACCGCAAACCTTTCTCCAACTATGCCTCTCAAATAGCATTCCCCGTCAATAGCACCATAAAGAATTGTGTTTCCTGCTATGATCGAATCTTCAGGAACAATTCTTTTAGCCTCTTTTGGAGGGTATACTATTATTTTTCCCCCAGATAATCCTTTGCCAACATAATCATTTGCTTCGCCTTCTACTTCTAGAGTAACTCCTCTCGATAACCATGCTCCAAATGCTTGACCCGTTGTACCCTTCAAAGAAATACTTATTGAATCCTCTGGGAGACCTCTATGACCAAAAATACGTGCGACCTCTCCACTGAGCATTGCTCCAGTTGATCTATTGTAATTATAAATCGGCAGCTTTATTTTGATGGGTTTTTTATTTTGCAAGGTATCCTTTGACATTTCAATTAGCTGCCTGTCCAGAATATCTTGAATTGGATGGTTCTGTCTCTCACAATTAAATTTTGGTACTCTATCGCCCATCTTTGGATCAAAAAACAGCTTTGAGAAATCGAGCCCCTTTGCTTTCCAATGTTTAATTGCTTTTTTCCTGTCAAGCACATCAATTTGACCAATCATCTCATCAAATTTTTTGAAACCTAATTTACTCATTAGTATTCTTACCTCTTCTGCAATAAAGAAGAAAAAATTTACAACATGCTCTGGCATACCTACAAATCGTTTCCTCAAAACTGGGTCTTGAGTTGCGATCCCAACAGGACAGGTATTCAGGTGACACTTACGCATCATAATGCAACCTGATGCAATTAATGGGGCAGTTGAAAAACCAAACTCATCCGCGCCTAACAAGGCTCCAATAACAACATCTCGGCCAGTCCTTAGTCCACCATCCACTTGGACCGATATTCTTGATCTAAGCTTATTTTTCATTAAAGTTTGGTGTGTTTCTGCCAAGCCCAGTTCCCAAGGTGAGCCGGCATGTTTCACCGAGGTCAGGGGGCTCGCTCCAGTACCACCCTCCATACCCGAAATAGTAACATGGTCCGCTTTTGCTTTAGCCACTCCAGCAGCGACTGTACCTACCCCAACCTCAGATACTAATTTCACTGATATATCAGCTTTTGGGTTGACGTTTTTAAGGTCGAATATAAGTTGCGCTAGATCTTCTATTGAATAAATGTCGTGATGGGGCGGAGGAGAGATAAGTCCAACCCCTCTGGTAGAATGTCTGACCTTTGCAATGACCGCGTCTACCTTGTGACCAGGAAGCTGGCCTCCTTCACCCGGCTTTGCTCCTTGCGCCATTTTAATCTGAATCATGTCAGAATTTACTAAATATTCGGTTGTTACACCAAATCTACCAGACGCAACTTGTTTTATTGCAGACCGTCTGTTGTCGCCATTATTATCAGTAGAAAAACGTTCCACTTCTTCACCGCCTTCACCTGTATTCGATTTTCCCTCAATCCTATTCATGGCTATCGCTAGGTTCTCATGCGCTTCCGCGGATATTGATCCGTACGACATGGCTCCGGTAGCGAACCGTTTTACAATTTCCTTGGCCGGCTCAACCTCATCAATTTTAATACTTATTCTGCCCGTTTCGCTTGAATCTTTAAGCCTAAATAAGCCTCTTATTGTGAACAACCTTTCTTCTTGCTCGTCCATGGATCTTGAATATTCTTTAAATGTATCGAAAGAATTACTTCTTACAGCGTGTTGAAGATTCGTAATTTCATCTGAACTCCAAGCATGTACTTCTCCTCTTTTTCTTACAGCGTAATCACCCCCAACATCTAGAGAGTCTCGTAGAACTTCTAAGTTTGAATATGCTTCCTCATGGCGGGTAATCGTTTCCTTTGCTATTTCATTTATTCCTACTCCGCTGATCTGAGTAGAAGTTCCCTTGAAGTACTTGCTCACGAACTCCTCTGATAACCCGACTGCATCAAAAATTTGTGCTCCACAGTATGATTGGTAAGTTGAAATACCCATCTTGGACATAACTTTCAAAAGGCCTTTGTTAATTGACTTTATATATCTACTAACCGCTTCTGTCTCACTTACATCTTTAGACAACATATTCTTTTGTTTAAGATCTAATATAGTGTCAAAAGCCATATATGGATTTACAGCCTCTGCTCCGTAACCTGCTAATACTGCAAAGTGATGGACCTCCCTAGGCTCCGCTGATTCCACTACCAATCCAACGGATGTTCGCAGTCCTTTCCTTATTAAGTGATGATGTACCGACGCAATAGCCAATAGAGCGGGCAAAGCAATCCTGTCTTTACCAAACTGTCTGTCGGATAGCACTATAATATTACCACCCTCTTTAACTACATTCTCCGACTTTATGCATATATTCTCCAAACACTTTTCAAAACCTGTATAACCTGTATTCTTGTCAAAGGTAGTATCTAGAACTCTTGATACAAATTGATTGTCACCAATCTCACTTATCTTTCTAATCTTTTGCATATCCTCATTTGTTAGGATCGGTTGTTTAACCTCTAACCTTTTCACACTACCCAAAGACTTATTATCAAAAATATTCGGTCTTGGACCAATAAAAGACACTAAGCTCATTACTGACTCCTCGCGAATGGGGTCAATTGGAGGATTCGTTACCTGTGCAAAGTTTTGCTTAAAATATGTATAAAGTAATTTCTTTTTGTTGGATATTGCAGAAATGGGCGTGTCTGTACCCATTGAGCCGATAGCTTCTTGACCGGTTACTGCCATTGGAGACATAAGTGTCTTTAAGTCTTCCTGAGTATAACCAAACGCTTTCTGACCTGAGTAAAGATTGGCCTTTGATAAAGAAACTTTCTGTGTTTCATCTGATTCTAAGTCCTCTAAAACTATCTGTGTATTATTCAAAATGCTTTCGTAATCCAATTCATTACTGAGATTTGCTTTTACTTCTTCATCTGTTATGATCTTTCCTGCCTCCATATCAATAAGAAGCATTTTTCCAGGTTGCAATCGCCACTTAGTAATCACTTTGCTCTCATCAACTGGCAGCGTCCCTGCCTCGGAAGCTAATACAACAGTATCATCTTCAGAAACAAAATACCTTGCTGGCCTTAATCCATTTCTATCTAGAGTAGCTCCAATTTTTTTTCCATCTGTAAAAGCGATAGCAGCTGGCCCATCCCAAGGTTCCATTATAGATGCATGAAATTCGTAAAAAGATTTGCGTTTTCTATCCATTAGTGGATTTCCAGCCCAAGCCTCGGGGATCAGCATCATCGAAGCATGCTGAAGAGGGTATCCTCCCTGGTATAATAATTCAATTGCGTTATCAAACGACGCAGTATCGGATTGACCTTCTCTTGTTATGGGCCATATGTCGTTTAAATTTTCCCCAAGAAGATGTGATTTCAGACCTGCTTGCCTCGCTGCCATCCAGTTTACATTACCTCTACTGGTGTTTATCTCACCATTGTGAGCGACCATTCTATAGGGATGTGCCAGTCTCCATGAAGGAAAAGTGTTTGTTGAAAATCTTTGGTGAACTAAAGCCAAAGCGGAGACATATCGGACGTCTTGAAGATCTAAATAGTATTTAGCCAATTGATCAGCTAAAAACATGCCCTTATAGACAACCGTTCGTGATGACAAGGATACCGCGTAATATAACTCCTCACTCCCCAGTTCTTTATAAATTTTGTTGGTTGTTTTTTTTCTTAGTACATAAAGATTTCTTTCAAAGTCATCCTCGCTCATACCCTCAGGTTTTTTGAAGAAGCCTTGCACATGTATGGGTTCAGCTTCACGAATTTCCTTGTCCTGCGACAAACACTCATTGTTTACGGGAATATCGCGCCAACCTAATAATTTTATGCCCTGTTCCTCACTAAACTTAACGATGACTCTTTTTATAAGATTGTGATATTTGACTTCTTTTGGGAAAAAAAACATGCCTACGCCATAGCCGCCAAGATCGGGAAGAAAACAACTAAATTTCTCCATTTCTTCTCTATACATTTCATGTGGAATTTGTGTAAGCATTCCTGCCCCGTCACCTACTAAAGGATCTGCTCCTGTAGCCCCTCTATGTTCAAGGTTCTCAAGTATAAAAATTCCTTTTTGAATGATGTCGTTACTTTTTTTTCCCTTTATATTCGCGATAAATCCCAAGCCGCAGGAGTCGTGTTCATTTCGAGGATCGTAGAGACCCTCCATTTTATTGCGTTTCTTATTAAAAATCTTCATTCGCTTTTTACTTTTGTTTTTCTTATTATCTTTCTGAGGAGACTTTTTAATATAGTTTTCAACAAAAGAAAAGAAAGTTTATAATTTGTATTGTTTACGATTTTCTTGTTTAAAAAGCAGGGAAAGACTTAATGGGTTACTATACATTCTCTAAAAAACTAAAATTTATGATTTAAAAATGACCATTTTTCACGTTTTTGTTTTGTCTCTTATACAGGGCGCAACAGAGTTTTTGCCAGTCTCTTCTTCTGCCCACCTAGTTCTTTACAACAAATTTGTGATTGGTCTAAAGAACGATTTAAGCCTAGACATTGCCATGCATATTGGCAGCCTATTAGCAGTTATTTTGTTAGTTTCAAAACCTCTAAAAGAACATGTGAACGATGTTTTGATAAAAAATGGTGTGAGTAAATCAGTTTTCTTCCTGAGTTTAGCAACGTTTCCACTTGTAATTATGGCTTTATTCTTAGAATATGCTCGTCTTCTTGATCTATCGAGACAATTAGAGATAATTGCATTCTCCAATTTAATATTCGCTCTGTTACTTCTTGTGTCCGACAGAAAACCAAGCCAACGCAAATTTTCGGATATTACGGCAAGAGATGTTTTAGTTATAGGCATTTGGCAATCATTTGCTGCCTTTCCTGGAACTAGCAGATCCGGAGCCTCTATAACTGGTGCACGTTTTTTAAATTATGGCAGAAAAGAAGCAATAATTATCTCTGCATTATTGAGTATACCAGCAATAGTAGTTTCGAGTGGCTACATTGGAATAAAATTTTTTAGTAGCTCAAGCAAAATTGATATTGACCTCATTATCTATGCAACCATGTCTTCTTTCATTTTTTCCTATTTGGCTCTTAAATTCTTTATAAAGTTCGGAGAGCTTTTTTCTTTCACTCCCTTTGTAATCTACAGGCTTCTTCTCGGATTAGCTTTGTTAACAGCATTAAATCTCTAACCACGCTTAAAACGATTAACAATGTTTGGTAAAATTAATTTAAGATTCTTTGGCACTATACCTAAATCTGAAAACTTCTCGGCTTTTAATTCAACTAAGTTATCGTTCTCCAGACTTTTCACCTGTGCCAGGGTTAAAAAGGCTGGTACAAAATCACCTGATATTAAACGGAAAAAATCATTTGTAGCAGCAATTATTCTTGCAGGTAAAAAAGGTATTTTCAGTATAATCCTTTTTCGTTTTATTTCAGATAATAACATATCGATGAGTTCTTTAAATGTGTATGTTTCGTCTCCACCTAATTCTAGATATCTTTTCCGCTGATCGGACTCAACCAATAAAGTTACAGCTTTGGCTACATCATCAACATATACCGGCTGAAACTTTGTATTAGAACCTACAACTGGAATAAATGGACTAATTGAGGATAATTTAGCGAACCTATTAAAAAATGTATCCTCATTTCCGAATATTAAAGAGGGTCTGACGATATTGGCATCAGGGAAGCAATCAAGAACGGCTTCTTCGCCAGCACCTTTAGACTTAAGCAGAAGGCTGCTCGATTTGGATGATGCACCTAAGGATGATATATGAATAAATTGATTTACTCCTTGCCTCTTTGCCTCCCTAGCCAAATTTCTAGCTGCGTTTACGTGAAGATTGTTAAAAGACTGTGAACGTGTTTCAAAAAAAGTTGCTACACAATTGATTATACAATCTGACTCTCTTATGTAATCCCCGAGTCTATGCTCTTCTTTTATGTCTCCACTCAACAACTGTATTTGACCCACTTTACCGTAAACCCTCAAAAAAAGAGCTTCATTTGGGTGACGCGTAATAACTCGTATGAAGTAGCCTTTGGATGCTAATTGTCTAACTACGTACCTGCCCAAGAAGCCAGAACCACCGAAAACAGTCACCATATTCATAAAATTCGTTCCTTAAAAATTATGTGTAAGATAGAGTAATTATTTTACATTTCATTAAA
>CACBNQ010000003.1 GCA_902540655.1 uncultured Alphaproteobacteria bacterium
TATCTGAAGTCTTTAATGATAGCATGTTTCATGACAGGCTTCGTAATAAAGGAAAATACAAAAATTACGTTTCAGATGTACCTATTCTATTGTCGTTTGACGATAACAATGGCTTGAAGGGATCAGCGGAAGCCTTTTACAGTCCATTTTTTCAAAGACAAAAAGTTTCTATTTAAGGTTAGAAGAAAACTCATACCACGACTTCTTTTTTATACGCTTCTGGGTTTCAAAATCAACATAGACAAGACCAAATCGTTTGTTATATCCAAAAGACCATTCATAATTATCCAATAAAGACCAAGCAAAGTAGCTTTTGATATTATAACCTCTATCCAAAAGCGTTTGTATTTCTTGAAGATGCAAGAAATAATAGTCGATCCTCTTTTGATCATCTACGTTTCCATCTACATTTAAATCTTTGTTTGCCATCCCATTTTCAGTGATATGGATAGGTAATTTCAGATTGTAGCGATTAACTTCAGTTTCAATTACTTTTTTTAGCCCCTCTGGATAAATCTCCCAATTCATCTCCGTTTTATTTAAAGGCCCTTCAATATCTGTTAATTGGAATATTTTTTCTTGCTTATCAAATTTTATTAAATTTCTTGTGTAGTAATTTATTCCAAGCCAATCTATAGGCGTTCCTATTATTTTTAGGTCCCCTTCATATTCAGCTGGCATGTAATCTCCAAGAATATTAAGAAGAATCTCTGGATATTTAGATTTAAAAACGGCGTCACTAAACCACGAGTTATGAATTTCTTCATATAAGTTTGCGGCATCAATATCTTCAGCTTTATCTGAATAACTTTCTACAGCAGCTTTATTTAATACTATTCCGGCATTCTTAAATGAATAAGACCTTATTACTTCCATTCCATACCCATGCGCTAACATTATGTAGTGCATCGCTTTCGCTGTGCTTTCAATATCTTTAAGGCCTGGTGCATGGACACCTAAGTAGTGAGAAAGCCATGCGACACACCAAGGTTCGTTTATTGTAGCAACTGAATACAGCCTATCCCCAAAATTTTTCATGATTATTTCAGAGTAATCAGCAAAATACTTCGCTGTATCTCTTTTGGCCCAGCCACCTAAATCTGCCAAATAAATCGGTAAATCCCAGTGGTAAAAAGTCCCAAATGGCTTTAAATCCAACTCAAGTATTTTATCGATGAGTTTATCGTAAAAGGATATTCCTTTGTGATTTAAAGACTGATTTCCATCAGGCATCAATCTTGGCCAAGAGAACGAAAATCTATAGGCGTCGAACCCTGCATCACTAACTAACTGAAGATCGTCTTCCCAATATTCAATATGATTACAAGCTATTCGTCCATCTTGCGAATTGAAAACCTTGCCGTCAATTTTAGCAAATTGATCCCAATGGCTTTTCCCGGATTCGCCAAAACTATTCCCTTCTATTTGGTAGCTTGAAGTTGCTGTGCCAAATATAAAATCTTTTGGGAATTTTTTTATTAGAGATAAATTATTCAAATAATCAGTTCTTTTTTCGTTATCTATTTGGCTAAAATTTAGTCTATTGCTTAAAAGTTAATCAGATATAGGCGCTATTTTCCAAAATAAAAAATTGATCGCACATAATAATTACGCTAGGTTTATAACATTGTGTAACAGTTTGAGTATACTATAACAATAATCAATTAGGGGGGATAATGAGAATAACACGTTTTTTTCTTATTGTACTATCAATAATAATATTGCCTTTTACCTCAGCGTTTGCAGGGGGGCATTACAGCGGGCCAGATCTTTCTGGTCAAAAAATTACAATTTCAGGACCGTGGTTGGCGCCACAGGATGACCAGTTTAGAAAAGTTATCAAGGCATTTACAGATGCTACTGGTGCGGTTGTCGAATATGGTGGGTCTGACTCTTTTGAACAACAGATCACCATTGACGTTAAAGCAGGGAGCCCGCCAAACCTAGCGATCTTTCCTCAACCAGGGCTCGCAGCTAATATTGCAGCTATAGGTGGATTAACACCACTTGGAGCTGATACTCAAAAGTGGGTATTGGATAATTACGCGGCTGGGCAATCCTGGATTGACTTGGGAACGTACCCAGATAAAAGTGGCAAAGACCAATTTTACGGCTTCTTCTACAGAGTTAATGTTAAAAGTTTAGTTTGGTATTCACCAGATAATTTTGAAGACAATGGTTATGAAGTTCCAAACACTATGGAAGAGTTAATAGCGCTTACAGAAAAGATGGCTAAAGACGGAAACACACCATGGTGCATTGGACTAGGCTCAGGTGATGCAACAGGTTGGCCTGGAACTGACTGGATGGAAGACATAATGCTAAGAACACATGCGCCTTCAGTTTACGATGCGTGGGTTACCAATGAGATGCCATTTAATGACCCAAAAGTTATTGAAGCTATGGATTTCTTTGGTTCTTTCGCACGAAATGATGCTTATGTTGATGGTGGTGCTGCCGCTGTGGCAACCACTGATTTCAGAGACAGTCCTAAGGGTCTATTTACTTCACCTCCAAAGTGTATGATGCATAGACAGGCTAGCTTTATTCCTGCATTCTTTCCGGAAGGTGTTAAAGCTGGCGAAGATTATGACTTCTTCTACTTTCCAGCTTATTCAACGAAGAAGCTAGGAAACCCTGTTTTGGGCGGTGGAACACTTTTCGCGATTACTAATGACAGCCCGGCAACAAGAGAGTTTATAAATTACCTTAAGCACCCTCAATCTAACCATATATGGATGGAAATTGAAGGTTCTGGATTTTTAAACCCTCACAAGGGCATTGATTTAGCAAAACACTCAAGCGATACATTCAGAGGTTTAAATCAAATTCTACTTAATGCGACCACTTTTAGATTTGATGGCTCAGACTTAATGCCTGGCCCAATCGGAGCTGGTTCATTTTGGACAGGAATGGTTGATTATACCGGAGGTAAATCTGCTAAGGATGTAACCGCTGAAATCCAAAAGAGCTGGGATGCGATAAAGTAAATCGCTCGTTAAAATTTTAGAGGCGGTTTTTTTAACCGCCTCTTCTTATTAATTACCAGAAAATTGACTTTTTTTAATTTTATAGTTTACGTCGTAATAGGCGTATCAGCTGTTCTTAGCTATTTTGTGCTTGCTAACTGGGCTCACGACTATCTGGTAGGTAAGTTCAGCAAAAAAAACTTACAAGATTCTATATTTCGGCCTTGGATATTTATGGCACCAGCTCTAATAATTTTGTTAGTTTATTTAATTTATCCAGTATCAGAGACTATTCGCCTTAGCTTTTTTGATAACTATGGCCGTGAGTTTACCGGAGTGAGTAACTATGTTTGGGCTCTGAATGATAGTGATTTTCGTCAAAGCATTCTAAACAATTTTTTGTGGCTCATTGTTGTTCCAACAACTTGTACTTTTTTAGGATTAACTATAGCTACGTTGGCGGATAGGGTTTGGTGGGGCGTATTTGCAAAAACATTAATATTTATGCCCATGGCAATCTCTTTTGTAGGGGCGAGTGTTATATGGAAATTTGTTTATGAATACAGAGGGGCTGGAAATGACCAGATTGGTATTCTTAACGCAATAATTGTTTATTTTGGTGGTGATCCACATGCATGGATAGCTATCCCGTTTTGGAATAACTTCTTTTTAATGGTAATAATGATTTGGATCCAAACTGGACTCGCAATGGTTATTTTCAGCGCTGCTCTAAGGGCTATTCCTGAAGAAACACTTGAAGCTGCAAGAATAGATGGCGCAAGTGAAGTAAGAATATTTTTTTATATTATTATTCCGTTTCTTTCAGAAACAATAGTAGTTATTTGGACCACTATTACGATATTAGTGCTAAAAGTTTTTGATATTGTTTTAGCAATGACAAATGGGCAATGGGGAACAGAAGTTCTTGCAAACTTAATGTTCGATTGGATGTTCAGAGGTGGAGGGGACTCGGGCAGAGGTAGTACCATAGCGCTCTTTATAATGCTTGGCGTTATCCCAATAATGATTTGGAACCTAAGGCGGTTCAAAATGGAACAAGAAAGATGAAACACTTATCTTTTGGTAAATTTCTAGCGCATTTCTTTTTGCTAATAATTGTGTTTATTTGGGTTATTCCTACCTTCGGGTTATTGATTAGCTCTTTAAGAGACAAAGACCAAGTAGCGTTAACTGGTTGGTGGACGGCATTAAAGCATAATGAATTTAATGAAATTGTTAGAACTGAAAAAAGCACTGTTCAATTTGAAGAGAATGGTGTTTTTGTCATAACAGGCAATTTGCTTAAAAGTGCACCATCTAAATCTGTGATAAACTTTGGAATTACCAGCAAAAATCCAAAGGCATTTAAGGCTCCTTCAAAAGTAACGATGAAGAATGGGAGTACTTTTTACCTGCAAAAGGATGGGAGCTATAGATGGACGTCTGATAAAGCGTTTAAGCATAAGAAAGGGAAAAGGATTTTTCTTACTGTAAACACGCCTCCCAGCCTAACCTTAGAAAATTATAAAGAAGTTCTAGTATTCCGGGGACTAGGGCAATCTTTTATTAATTCGCTAACAGTTGCTGTGCCGTCTACAATTATACCGCTAATAATAGGAGCCTTTGCAGCCTATGCACTTTCTTGGATGAATTTTTATGGGAGAGATCTTATTTTTGCTACTATTGTGTGCCTTTTAGTTGTTCCTTTGCAAATGTCGCTTATTCCTATTTTAACTGTTTACAATCAAATAGGTAACTTCTTTGGTGTTTCTGCAAAATCCTACGTTGGCATATGGCTAGCTCATACTGGTTTTGGGTTGCCGTTGAAAATTTTTCTGTTGAGGAATTTCATAAAAAGCCTACCGCATGAGATGTTTGAGGCTGCTAGAGTTGACGGGGCCAGCCACTATCAAATTTTTATGAAAATAATATTACCATTATCCATACCAGCTTTCGCATCAATTGGCATTTTACAGTTTTTGTGGGTCTGGAATGATTTGCTGGTCGCGTTGGTATTCCTAGATAAAATGCCCAGTGAAATAGTTTTGACCTCTCGCTTAAGAGAAATGTTAGGTGAGTTTTCTCAGAATTGGGAGATTTTGACAACAAGTGCTTTCGTTTCAATGATAGTGCCGCTATTTGTGTTTCTTTCTTTGCAAAGATATTTTATAAGGGGCTTAGTAGCAGGATCTGTGAAAGGGTAGGAATGGAGAAGATTGTTTTAATTGGTGCTGGTAGCCAAAATTTTGGATTGGGTATAATAAGCGACATCTTTAAGTCGGACACTTTGGATGGTTGTGAGATTTTTCTTCATGACATAGATAAAACAACACTTGCTAATACAAAAATAATTGCGAATGACTATAAAGAAAAGCTAGGGGTAAATGTTGATATAAAGGCCTCTATTTCAAGAAAAGAGGCTCTAAAGGGAGCAACTTTTTGTATAATCTCAATCGAGGTCGGAAAACGATTTGATCTTTGGGATCAAGATTGGAAAATACCATTACAATATGGAATAAGACAGGTGTATGGAGAAAATGGTGGGCCCGGAGGGCTATTCCACTCTTTAAGGCAAATTCCTCCAATTTTAGATATTTGCCAGGACATAAATACAATTTGTCCTGATGCTTTTGTCTTTAATTTCTCAAACCCAATGCAACGAATTTGTCATGCAGTCACAACCAAGTTTCCAGATTTAAAATTTATTGGAATGTGCCATGAAATTGCATCAATGGAGAGGCAACTACCGGATTTAATGGAAACTGACTTGTCGAACATTGAATATAGGGCAGCTGGATTAAACCATTTCAGTATATTATTAGAAGCTAAATATAAGAATACAGGTAAAGACGGCTATCCGATAATTAAGCAAAACTTTTCAACCTATTTTGCAGACTTGATTAACAAACATGATGCTAGACCCTCTAAACCTGGTGCGGAGAGAGGCGTGTTTCGTGAACTTTTTAGAATTTATGGATACCTTCCAATTACAACGGATAGTCATTTAGGAGAATACATACAGTGGGCTTACAGCGTAGCGGACCATGATGCAATTTTGGATTTTTATGATAATTATAAAGCGAAGTGTTTGGCCTTTTATGATGATAAAAGTTCATATGATCATTTCTTCGATCCTAAGAATATTGGCACACACGAAAGAGTAATTCCGATCATTGAAGGTATTTTAGGTGACTCTGGATATGAGGAAGCTGCGGTTAATATACCGAATAGGGGTTATATCGCATGCCTGCCAAGGGATATTGTAGTAGAAGTCCCTGGAAAGGTTAATAAATCCGGTGTACATGGAATTTCATTCGAAAATTATCCCAGTGCCTTTGGATCACTCCTCAATCTACAATCAGGTGTTATACAAATGACCACAGACGCCGTTCTTAATTGTTCAAAACATTCAGCTTACCTAGCACTTTTGGCTGACCCTGTTGTAAATGACTCTACTCAAGCAGCAAGACTCCTTAACAATATGGCTGAGACTCAAAGCAAGTTTTTAAATTATTTGAAGTAGGTAGCAAGCATGTCTGAAATTGTTATAAAAAACCTGAATAAATATTATGGTAAAAACCACGTTATACAAGATGTCTCTCTCAATATAGATAGCCAATCATTCACGGTTTTGGTTGGACCTAGTGGTTGTGGTAAATCCACCATTTTAAGAATGATTGCAGGACTAGAGAGTATAAACTCAGGGACAATCTCTATTGATGGAAACATTGTTAATGATTTGTCACCAAAAGACAGAAATATTGCGATGGTGTTCCAGTCTTATGCTTTATACCCACATATGACGGTTTATAACAATATGGCCTTTGGGTTAAAGTTAGAGAAACTTACTAAGGATGAAATCGATAGCAGGGTTTATGATGCTGCAAAAATTCTTCAGATAGAAGAACTTCTACAAAGAAAACCAAAACAACTTTCAGGCGGCCAAAGACAAAGGGTTGCTATTGGACGTGCAATCACTAGAAAACCTAAGGTTTTTCTATTCGACGAACCTTTATCAAACCTCGACGCCGCATTGAGAGTTCAAATGAGAGTTGAATTAGCAAAATTACATGATCAATTAGATGCAACTATGATATATGTGACCCATGATCAAACAGAAGCTATGACCATGGCTGATAAAATTGTTGTGTTAGATCAAGGTAAAATATCCCAATCTGGAAGCCCAATGGATTTATACCATAATCCCAAAAATTTATTTGTTGGAGGGTTTATTGGCTCTCCTAAAATGAATTTTATAAAAACAAGAATATTAAAAAAGAGCAGCCAAAGTATTAGTATCGATTTGCTGGGTCAAAAAAGCTTTTTATTAAAAAAAACCAGCACAAATTTAAAGACTGGAGATGAAATAACTTTAGGCATAAGACCGGAGCACTTAAAAATTAGCAAAGATTTAAAAAATGCTTGGAAAGGCAAGGTTTTTGTTGTTGAAAAACTAGGGTCTGGCACTTTTCTATATCTAGATAAGGAAGGAGAGCCACTTGTAGTAGAAACAGATGGGGACTCGAAAATAAAAGTCGGAGACACCATTAATGTGGCTTTCAATCCAGACAAATGTCATGTTTTCAATGCAAATAAGGAAGTAATATAATTTAATTTTTCAGGTTTCATGATAAAAATGAAAAAAATTGCAGTTCTAACAAGTGGAGGGGATGCTCCTGGGATGAACGCAGCTATAAGAGCAATAGTTAGGACATCACTTAATAACAAAATTGATATAATTGGTTTTAGAAATGGCTATGAAGGGTTAATCGATAATGATTTTGTAGTATTTGATAGAAGACTAGTAGGAAATATTATTCAGAGGGGAGGTAGCATTCTGCATACCTCTCGCTCATCAAGGTTTGTAAATAAAAAATACCGAATGATTGCTGAAAATAATCTCCGCTCTCATAAAGTTGATGGATTAATAATCATTGGAGGGGAAGGATCTACGAAGGGAGCAATTGCTTTATCAAAAATTTCCAAAACAAGATGCGTTGTGGTTCCTGCAACAATTGATAAAGATATGGCTTTAG
Organism: uncultured Alphaproteobacteria bacterium; assembly: GCA_902540655.1. Lineage (GTDB taxonomy): Bacteria > Pseudomonadota > Alphaproteobacteria > Rhodobacterales > Rhodobacteraceae > CACIJG01. The sequence goes on from CACBNQ010000003.1 coordinate 8,006, forward strand.
TGGGGTCTACCATTGGATTTGACACAGCAATAAATACGGCATTGACAGCAATAGATAAAATCAGAGATACCGCCACTACTGCTAATGTTACTCATATAGTCGAGGTTATGGGTAGAAATTGTGGATGGCTTGGGATACTGGCTGGAATTGGTGCTGGGGCAGAAGTTACAATAATCCCGGAGGTTAAAACTAATATTACAAAGCTTGCTCAGAAAATTAAACATCAACTAAATAGAGGCAAAAAAGGGTGTATTATTATACTAGCTGAGGGTGGATTTTCTAAAGGAGGGGCTTCACTGGCTGGTGCATTAAAAGAAAAGGGAAATTTCGACTTAAGAATTACAACTTTGGGTCATATGCAGAGAGGTGGGAATCCATCTGCAGTAGACCGAGTGCTAGCTACTGAGCTTGGAGTCAATGCTATTCTTGCTTTAAAAGACGGTTTTTCGAATGTGATCATTGCAAAACCAGTCGATACTATTAAAAAAGTAGAATTTGATAAGGTTGTTAATGCAAAGGTTAACGTAGATATGTATCTGCATGATCTTATTGAAAATACTGCTTGAGAAGGAATTAGTATGAAATTTCTAAACATAACGCTGTTTAACTCATTGACGTTTTTCTTGCTGACAGTTGCATTATTTGCTTTTTCAGTTCCATCATTCACACAAGAGTACAAAGTTAAGAAAGTTGGAAAAGCTTTCTCTCATCCCTGGGGTATTTCTGTTTTTGATAATGACGAAGTTTTACTCACTGAGAGAGGAGGAAACCTGTTTAAGGTAAATATAAAAAATGGTTCAAGATTAAAAATCAGTAACTTACCAGAGGTTTTTAACGTCAGGCAAGGTGGTCTTTTAGACGTACTGGTTGATAAAGAGTCGGTGTCTGAGAGAAAGGTTTATATTTGTTACTCATCTAAGGTTTCTGGAGGCTCCTCTACCACTTTGATGGCTGGGACCTTAAAAGAAGATAAACTCATCTCAAAAAAAATACTATTTAAATCTAATAATGTTTCGGAGTCAGGAGTCCATTTCGGGTGTAGGTTAGCAATTCTGAATGACGAAATTTTTATGTCTATTGGAGATAGAGGAAATAGATACGAAGCCCAAGATGCAAACTCTCATGCTGGCTCAGTCATCAGGGTAAATAAATATGATGGTTCTACCAGGGAACAGAAGCCCCACGATAGCTGGCCCGCGGAAGTGTATACAAAGGGGCATAGAAATCCTCAAGGAATGGCAATAAATAGTAAGACCAATGAAATTTGGGTTAATGAACATGGTCCAAAAGGTGGAGATGAAATCAATGTGTTGAAGCCAGGGAAAAACTACGGTTGGCCAATCGTGACTTATGGCGAAGAATATTGGGGCGGAAAGATAGGGCAGGGGATAACTTCATTAGATGGTTTTGAGAATCCCTTATGGTATTGGGTGCCTTCAATTGCACCATCAGGCATGATATTTTATGACAAAAATATGTTTCCTGAATTCAATGGGCACTTGTTAGTATCTTCACTTAAGTTTAAAAGCCTTTATGTAGTTAAATTAGAAAACGAGTTACCCCAAAAAGAGCTAGTGTTGTTTAAAAAACGGTTTGGTAGAATTAGGGATATTGAACAACTTAATGACGGCAGTATTCTTATTATTTCTGATGAAAAGAAGGGCGGGTTGTACAGAATATATAGATAAAAGTTACGGGTTCTTCTTTGTAATTATATCTCTTAATTCTTCAATTTGTTGCCTTAAGGAATCTATTTCTTCCACATTACTATTATCTTTTGACACACTGGAGTTAGATGGCTCTTCAGCTCTCTTTTCTTTAAATAGGGGATTGTTAAGCCAAGGCTGCATCATCTTTTCCATTATTTCAGCCTGACTTTTTTGCCACTCTTCAAAAAAAACGGCACTGTTTTCGCTAGACTTATTCTCTTTTGCCGGTGAGTTAAATGCTTTTAAAAAACTCTGTTGTTGCTGGTGAAATACTTCGAATGTTTTTGATAATATCTCAGGCATGAATTTTTGGGCTGTATTGTTATAACTTAGAATTATCTCTTTTAACACATCTTGAGGAAACACATTACCCTCTTTATTTTCGAGGTCTGATATTATCTGTAGCAAATATTGATTGGTAATATCTTTTCCAGAGTCCTTATCTATGATCTTAAAATTTTTCCCTTCGTTTATAAGCCTACAGAGATCATCTAATGTTACATATTCGCTAGAATTGGTATTGTATAAGCGTCTGCTGCTATACTTATTGATGATTATTGTATCTGAATCACTATCCATAATGTTGTATTTTATCAACTAGATGATATTTTGATAAGTCAAAAAAAATGGCCGCTAAGCGACCATTTTAGGAGGAAATTTTTACGTAAAGTCTACTCTTTCGGAGACGAAGCTTTCTTTGTCACGTTGGTAAGCTCTTCCTGGGCATCTTTTCCGGCCTTCATCATCAAATCTATTGTTTCTAGCTGGGCCTTTTTAGCCACCTCTGCAAACTCTGCTATATGCTTTGGTGTGCTTTGGGTTTGTGAGCTCACGTAATCAGTGGCAATCTTCATAAAATCTTCAGGTTTTTCAGTACTTTTAACAAAGGGGTCTAAGGCCGATAAACTTTCCTTTGCCCATGTCTGTGACAGCTCACTATTCTTTTTTACTGTGTCTAAAGCTATCTTCCCAAATTTTGAGTTATAATCCATTATGGATTTCATTGCTTCATCGATTTTTATAGGGCTTTGTGACATCATTTTTTCAAAATTCTTAGTATAATCTTCAAAATTAAACATTTTCTGCTCCTTTTTATATGCGGATACAGCAATATATGCTGCATTTGCATAAAATGTCAATATATTTTTTTGCAATCGCAGAATTACTTGTAATTTTTCATAACGTATTTGCCGGGTGCCAGCCCCAAAGAGGGATAGTCTTTATGAGAACCAGGCACATATGCTTTTTCATGGGAGCTAGATCTAGCTTTGATCCAGGTAGACCAATAGGGCCACCAAGATCCCTCATGTCGATCTGCAGTCTTAAACCAATCGTCGGGATCCGAAAATGATTTCGAGTTTGTCCAATAGCCATATTTCTTACTATATGCTGGATTAATTATACCTGCAATATGTCCACTACCAGCTAAGACAAACCTTTTGTTACCTGAGGACTTATTTAAACCATAGAAGGATGATCGCCAAGGAGCAATATGATCAGTGTGCGTCGCTACAACGAAAATAGGTATATCAATGTATTTGAGTGAAAGCCTTTCCCCTATTAATGTTAATTCGCCTCTTGACAGTTGATTTTCTTTGTAAAAATTATTCAAATATTCCAGTGCCATTTTTCCAGGTAAATTGGTAGAATCTCCGTTCCAATAGAGCAAATCAAAACGAGGGGGCTTTTTCCCCATTAAATATGATCGAACAGCGGGCCCATAAACTAAATCATTTGAGCGTAAAAAACTGAAAGTTTGAGCAAGAAACGACCCTTCCATATACCCTACCTTTTCGATTTGTCGATTTATCTCATCTAGATATTCATCTGTAATAAATAATGACAAATCTCCGGGGTCTTCAAAATCGGTTAGCGTAGTAAAAAAAGTTGCAGAATTAACGAAGTTTTCACCCTTTTTGCAAAGGTAAGATAAGGCCGTAGCTAAAAGTGTTCCTCCTATGCAGTATCCTATGCAATTTATTTTTTCCTGCTCTGTAATAGCTTTAACTACTTTTGAGGCTTCAAAAAAGCCTTTTTCAATATAATCTGTGAAATTAACCTCAGTATGCTCCTTACCAGGATTTACCCAGGAGATAATAAACGTTGAAATGCCTTGTTCTACTGCGAATTTAACGAAACTATTTCTAGGTTGAAGGTCTAAATTATAAAACTTGTTTATCCAAGGAGGAACAATGAGTAGGGGAGTCTTTGAAACCGTCTCCGTAAGTGGCTTATAGTGTATTAACTCAAATAAATCATTTCTGAAAATAACCCGACCTTCAGTAATAGCAAGATTTTCTCCTACTTCAAATGCCTGTGTGTCTGTCAGGGATACTGTTAGATCACCAGTACTATTTTCTACATCAGTTACAAGATTTTCGAGACCGTCAACCAAAGACTTTCCATTAGTTTCAAGAGCTTGTGTTAGAGCTTCGGGATTAGTTCCTAGAAAATTAGAAGGAGAAAAAAACTCAATCATCTGTTTGGTAAAAAAACTTATTTGCTTTTTATCAGACTTGCTCAATCCATCTAAATCATCAATTGTTTCTTCAATGATCTTTGACGATATAGTGTAATGCTGTTTTATTAGTTTAAAGTATAGGTTTTCATCCCAACCCTGATCAGTCTTTTCAGGCTCCTTATTTTGATCTTTTTTGGAACCAGCACTTTTAAGAATGTCATTTTGGATACTTGTCCAATTTTCCAAAGTCGACTTATAATATTTAACTTGATTTTCAATAAGCTTCGTTGGATTAGACAAAATCTCTGAAAAATATTTTGCAGAAGCTTTATAATATAACTCTTGAGAAGGTTGAGTTTTAACCTCAGGATCAGGTGTTTTAGAAGATAAAGCTATTACTAGTCGCTTTGTAAGCGTGTCTATTTTGTCAAAATTGTTGAGTAATTCCTTGTATTCTTTCGGACCTACAGCAACGTCATCTTTCAGATTTTTGTTTTCTTCTTGCACTTTAATTGCTATCGTTATTAATAGAGTAGATATAAAACCTTAATTTTAAAAAGCTAGTAAAAACTATGCTATTACCTACATACGACTATTTCGAAAATTTAAGACAATACAATAAGTGGGTCGCGTCAACAACAAGAGCTTTTTGGGAAAATCCATTATTTGGTTTGTACCCAAGTCCTATTCCTTCAACTCTTGCAGCGTGGGGAAAGGTAACTGAGCACAGCTTATCAAGAATTACGTCTAAGCCTGACTGGGGAATAGACTCTGTTATTTCGGACGGGATTGAGTATCTTGTAGCGTTAGAGACAATTAAAGAACTTCCTTTTTGTAATCTGATTAAATTTAAGAGCACACGACGAAAGAAAATAGATCGAAAAGTGCTAATCATTGCTCCAATGTCTGGACATTACGCAACGTTGACTAGAAATACTGTTATTTCTCTTCTTCCTAACTGTGATGTGTATGTGACTGACTGGATAAATGCCCGAGATGTTCCTTTTTCTGCAGGTAAGTTCGATATTGAAGATTTTACAAAGTACTTGGTAGATTTTTTTCGTGATCTATCGCCAGACCTCAATGTTATGGCTGTTTGCCAACCAGCTCCTCTTGCGCTCGCAGCTGCAGCGATTACTTCAGAAAGATTTCCTGAATTTAATCCAAAATCACTTACTTTGATAGGTGGGCCAATCGATCCTGATGCCAATCCAACAGATGTCACGGACTTTGGTCGCAGAACCTCGATGGAGGCACTTGAATCAACTGTAACCATGCCGGTCGGCTTGAATTATAAAGGAGTAGGACGTGAAGTATATCCAGGAGCAATCCAATTAGCGTCATTTATGGCAATGAACCAGGAGACTCATAGTAAAGCTTTTATCGATCAAATTGAAAAGGAAGCCGCCGGTCAAGCATCAGAATACGATAGACATAACAAATTTTATGACGAATATCTAGCGGTTATGGATATGACAGCTGAATTTTATCTCTCGACAGTAGATAGGATATTTAAAAAGCGAGAGATCGCTAAGAATGAGTTTTCTATTGATGAACAACCTGTTGATCTTAGAAAAATCACTACCATTCCAACATTTATCATTGAAGGCACTAACGATGATATTTCAGCACCTGGTCAATGCTCTGCAGCTTTAAATATTTTGAATAAGTTACCAAAAAATATGAAGTTTTCACATATACAAGATGGGGCAGGTCACTATGGTATTTTTAGTGGAAAGGCTTGGCGAACAGAGATACGGCCACTTTTTCTTGAATTTATAGATAATAAATTCAGTTAATTTAAAAATTGGATTATTCTTCAGGGTTTATAAGCTTTTGATCTTTAATATTGTCAGCTGTAACAAAACGCTGCATCTCAGAAGGCATAGTTATCATTAGTTCGTGATATCCTCCTTTATCAAGCGCGTCCATAATATCATCTGCACTATCGGCATACCAATGACAGAAAAAAAAATCTTCTTTTCCCATCCAATGAGCTAGTGTCTCAGCCTTGTCAGTTTTGACTGAGTCAAAAAATTCTTGTTCAGTCATATTAGAAGTGAATTCAGTACCTTGTTTTTTCGCATCCTCATTTAACCAAGTATGCGTACAAATGAAATGTTTTTTTCCCATTATATCTCCCAAGCTTTTAATAATAGATTACGAAAAAACGTGATTAAATCAAATTAAATAGGCTGGAAAATAAGAGTAGTCTATAATATCTAAATAAAACTTAGAGTAATAAGATATGTCTAGTGAAATTAAAGCTACAATTCCTGGTGCTTCGCTTGCATCAACAATAAAAGTACTAGCGGGGCTTGGTCCACTTGGTGAAAAAGTTTTAAAGCAAAATGGAATAAGTGAGATTGATCCAAAAAAAAATTACCCGAGTTCCATTAGACTAAAAATATTTGAGGAGGTAAGAAGTAGATTTGGTACTGACGCATTATATGCAATTGGTATAGAGCAAGGGCTTTTAATGTTATCTATGCTACCTGATTTTGGTAAGTACATAGATAATTCTAGAAAAACATACTCGATGAGATCGGTGTCTTCAAACAATAGAACTAGAAATTTCAACTTTATAGATGAAACTTTGCCTGGGCTACAAAAAATTACAAATGATTACATGGGGCAATTTCGTAGCAATAAGCTAAAAGGTGATATAGGTTTCAAACGTATATCAGAAGATACATGGGAAATGGCATTTGTTCTCGCTCAGCCATTGAAAAATTGGAAATTTGGAATTGGAAATTATCATATTTTTCTTATTAACCTTTTTGGCGATTTGTTCGATATTGATTATAAACTTGATGAAAAAAGTGAAGATATTGATGATGGTTGGTCAAGTGGAGCTTTTATCCTCAAATTTTTACCAAATGAGACTTTAAGGGATCAGAAAGAGATAATCGCAAATACAAGACTTAAAGCGCATGAAGGTCTCATGAAAGCTGTTTTAGAGGATGCTGAACGAAAAAAAGAGGAAACCGAGAGGTTATCTGTAAATTTGGCTAAATACCTTCCTCCGCAAGTCCACGAAGCAATTTTTTCTGGTGAATTTGATACTGGAATTACTACAAAAAGACGTAAATTAACTATTTTTTTTAGTGATATCTCAAATTTTACATCTACCTCGGAAGGTCTTCAACCGGAAGATCTAACAAGGTATCTTAATGAATACTTTTCAGAGATGACTGATATTGCGCTCGATCACGGTGCAACAATTGATAAATATATAGGAGACGCAATGATGGTATTTTTTGGTGACCCAGACAGTAAGGGGGAACAAGAAGATGCAAGAGCATGCGTTAAAATGGCATTGAAAATGCGCGATAGAATATCTGATTTACAAGATAAATGGCAAAAACAAGGTTTTGCAGATCCATTCGTGATTAGGATGGGCATGAATACTGGTTATTGTAACGTAGGTAACTTTGGAAGCGACCAACGGCTTACTTATACAATTATTGGTAGTGAAGTAAATGTTGCTCAACGCTTGGAGGCATCAGCACAGCCAGGAGGGATATTGATGTCTTATGAAACATACGCACACGCTCAGGACTTGATAGAAGTAGAGCAACTAAATAGCATTTCGATGAAAGGAGTAAAAAGAGAAATTAAAGTATTTTCGGTTTTAAATGAAATTAGACAGAGAAATAATAGAAAAGAATCTTCTCATAAAATAAAGAATGTTCCAGAAAGGATAGCGGATAGGCTGGATGCTCTCGAAACCAAAATTGAAGAGATTTTGGATCGGATAAAATGAGCACACCCGCCATCAAAACAATAAATGAAATGAAGATACCAGGAGCCGCGCTAGCTTCCACGATAAAAGTGCTTGCTGGATTAGGGCCTTTGGGAGAAAGGGTTCTTAAAGAGCACGGAATTACTCAAATTGATAATGATAAAGAGTATCCCAGTCATCTAAGAGCAAGAATTTTTGAGGAGATAAGAACCCGTTTCGGGAAAGAAGCACTTTATGCTATTGGGCTTGAACAAGGTATTTTAATGCTTTCAATAGTACCTTCAATTGGCAAATTTATAGACGATTTCAGGATAAAATATAAAAAAGAGCTTTTAGATCACTCTAATTTCTCTAAAAACCTCAAGATTTTAGATCAAACTCTGCCAGATTGGGAAAAAATAACAAATGATTACCTTGGGCAAATGCACAATGATAAAGTGCGATCTAAATTAAATTTTATAAAGATAGGTCCAGGTAAATACGACGTGCCGGTTATAAGCTCTCAAGTAGTTGAAAATAACAATTTTTTTGAAGCCAACTATTCAGTTTTTTTGATAAGTATGTTTTCAGAACTCTTCGACATTAAAATGGCTATCGATGAAGAAAATAGTGAGGATATGGATAACGGTTTCAGCAGATACCAATATACAATAACTTTTAATCAACTACAAAAAACAAGGAACCATAAAGAACATTTAGCTGAAATCAGGTTTGATGCAAATCAACTTCTTTTGAGAAGGGTATTAGAGGAAGCAGAACAGCAAAAAAATCTAGTTCAAAAACAAAAAGAAGATACAGAAAAACTGTCTTCAAAACTAGGTAAGTATTTACCGCCTCAAATTCATAATGCGCTGTTTTCTGGCCAATTTGATACTGGAATCGCAACCAAAAGAAAAAAACTAACTATTTTTTTTAGCGATATAAAAAACTTCACATCTTCATCGGAAGGTTTACAACCGGAAGATTTAACTAAATATCTAAATGAGTATTTCTCTGAAATGACTGACATAGCGCTTACTTATGGAGCAACGATAGATAAATATATTGGTGATGCGATGATGGTATTTTTTGGTGACCCAGAAAGCAAAGGAGAAAGAGAGGATGCAAGAGCATGTATAAAAATGGCTTTAAATATGCAAAGAAAAATAAAAAGCCTCCAAAGTAAATGGAGAAACGAGGGGTTTTATGAGCCATTCCAAATTAGAATGGGAATTAATACCGGCTATTGTAATGTCGGAAATTTTGGTAGTGAACAAAGGTTGACGTATACAATTATTGGAGGAGAGGTAAATATAGCCCAAAGATTAGAGGCTGCCGCGCCGAGTGATGGGATATTAATGTCCTATGAAAGCTATGCTCATGCACAAGATTTAGTCGAAGTAGATGAATTAAACTCAATTACTATGAAAGGTATTAATAGGGAAATCAAAGTGTTTTCAGTTATTCGTGATCTTAAAACGAAAAAAATAGCAAAAAATGAGAGCAAGATATCTCCAATAAAAAGTGAAAGAAATTCACTCGAATTAAGGATAGAAAGGCTAGAAAAACTTATTTCTGAAATGATATCAAAAATAAATTAAAGAGATAACTGTGTAAGTATATGTTTTTATTCTGTTTTGCAATAAATAATTAAAGTAAAAAAATAACATAATATATATTATGCGCCAATTTTACATAAGCTTAGGTGATTTATCAACCATTAAGTTCTATTACGCCTTCCTTTGGTCTAATGGGAAAAGAAAAATTAAACTCTTTATCTGAACACTTAAAACAAAAAATAGTCTATACTTATATAAAACTATTTAAAAATCTTTTCATCCGAATTTACCCATTAATCAACTAAACTTTTTTCAGATACTCAGTACCTGAAGATACTTCTATTTCGATTAACCTAAAATGACTGGCTCTACTTGGCACGATTATATTAAGGCTAATAAAGGCTGTTTAAATAAAATAAAATTCTCAAAATTGTTTATCGGGCTTTGCTGATCATTAAAATCAGGTTCTAAACGTGATACACACTTATCTTTTTTTAAATCTATGCATTATTTTAACGTCATCTATCAAAATTCTTTTTGGAAACATGTGCGGTTGAAGCTTTTTTGATAAAAAACTTTTAAAATCCTTCATATCGAATGCACTTAAATCATTGGGTTGAATTATTAGTTCTACATGCTGCCCTGAAATCGGATTGCTTTTTGGCATTACTTTTACGAATTTAATGTTGTCGTAATCTAATGCAGTGTGTTCGATTTTAGAAGACATAAATTTTAATCCACCTACATTTATAATTTCATTTGTCCGCCCAACAATTTTAATGTACTCGCCTTCGCTTTCAACAACGTCACCCGTATTGTACCAACCATTGTCATAGAATGGATCTTTTGAATTTAAATAACCGAGCATTCTATTTTTAGAAAAAATTTCAAGAACATTTTTTTTTACCCTTATTTTTATCCCTTCCCCACCAATTTTCATAAATAAGCTATCCCTCTTCTTTGATTTTACTCTCAGAATTCCAAGCTCCGACATTCCATAAGTTTGCCTAAAATCAATATTGGGAAGTAGTTCACAGAGGCTCTTAAGGGTTTGAGCCTCCATTCTTTCAGTGCCATAAGTGATAATTTTTAGAGCTTTTGGAATTTTCCTTGGTATGAAACCACTGAGAAGTAGCAATCTTAAAAATGTTGGAGTTGTAGGCAATACCTCTACATTGTATTTTTCACAACTATCCAAAATTTGCTCTAATGATCTATCTTTTGGTGATATTATTTCACCACAATTGAAAAGATTGTGAAAGAGAGTATTAATACCACCGATGTGATCGAATAACAAAAAGCTAATTGTTTTAAGCTTCACTCTTGGAGTTCGATACCTTACAAGAAAACTTGAAAAATCGTGCAATATTGCTTTTGGATCACCGGTAGTTCCAGTGGTGAATAGAACCAACCCAGGGTGATTAATTTCTCTTATTTTTTGCAAAAGTTTATTGGAGCTATCGTGTGACCTCTCAGAGAGCACTCCATTTTCAATTATAAAATCAACATGAGCCGCTTCAAAAAAGTATTCATGTTGTTCTTTTGTATCCTTGGTCAGAGGAACGATTATTGTATTTAGATCAATTAAAGTAAGTAAAACAGATATAGTTTCAGCATCAAAATCACCAATTACTGCAACAACTGAACCTGATGGAATCTGCAAAATCTGCTTGTTAAGGTTTCCTAATACATCATTAAAACTTAAATTACCGTTAGGATGAATCAAAAAAGGTCTGTCAATATCGCGCCACTTATTAGTCAATTCAGTTACAATAGACATCAAACTCCACCGATATTTAAAATTTGACCACTTAAAGAGCTACTTTTTTTATCCAACAACAAGTCTACCAAATCACATACATCATCCAAATCAAATTGCCTATTTAAAATTTGCCTTTGTATTATTTCTGATATTTGCTTATCTGTAATCCCCTTTATGAGGTCTGTATTTATTGGGCCAGGCGCAATGCAATTCACTCTTATATTAAAATCTGCCATCTCTCTTGAAAATGCTCTTGTAAAACCCTCAACACCTGCTTTGGAGGCAACATAAATTGCTTCGCCTTTAAGAGCAAGAGGGACTGCAATTGTAGAGAAGTTAATTATTGACCCTTTTTTCTTTCTCATCATTAAAGGCGCAAAAAGCTGGCAACAATTAATAGTACCAACCAAATTGGTATTTATAATTTTAGAGGTAGCTGTAGGAGGAGAAGTGACTAAGAGATTCATTGAAGCTATCCCCGCAGCATTAATTAAAACATCAACATCTCTCTTATTTTTCTTTATTAATTTGACAACCTTTCTAACGTCCTGATAGTCACTCACATCACATGAGTGACCATCGAAATCTGAACAACCAAAATTTCTAGACAAACCAAAAATTTCATGTCCTTGTTCCAACAATCTTAAGGATATTGCTCTTCCTATACCTTTTGAAGCACCTGTTATAATAATCATTTTTGGTTAATATATTGATTAAGGATCTCATTAGACAAGCTTTCTACTGAAATAAACATACTTCTTGACTTAGACATTGCAGACTCTGATTGCCAATCAAATTCAATATTTTTTTCAAAAAGTTTATCTTCCAATGCTAAACAAAGCTCTACCAATTTCATAGAGTCTATCACTCCATTTTCACCTAATAAGTTAGTTTGCTCGCTGAAAACCACTTGTTGGTCTTCATGCTCAAATATTTCTTCCAGAGAAGAAATAACCAAATTTATAATTTCTGTTTTTTCCAAAACCCAAACTCCCTCAATTTATACAATCTTGTATTTTGATTGAAATGTTATTCGATAATTTTTTAACGCTATCCTCTAAAAAATGAACCCCATCATAGTAGTTAAGTTTAGACGAATAATCTGAAAAATCTATAATGCAGATTTTTTGAGACTCAAAAGAATGTATCATTTCTTTAAACCTATGGTAATTTTCTAAGCCCCAATGCTCTATTCTTCTTTTATAAAAGGGAGGAATTACAATCATAACATTATTTGATTTCATTTCTGCGCTCGAAAAAGTGGCTTTAAAAGCATCAATATTTAATTGTTCAGGGAAATCTTTGAAAACTTTTTTTTCTTCCCAATTATCAAATTTATTTTCTGACCGTACCCTTGCCACCCCATTTTCATTAGCGTAAAGTTTACAGATAGTTATAACTTGACAGAAAAGATTTTTAAAAAAACTAAAATGAAAAGTCATTAATATTCGCTCTTGATAGGTTAAGCTTTTCCAATCTTTTACTATCGGTACCGCTGGCCTTCCGAGGTAGGGCTCAGCAATGAAAACAGCATTATTTATACTATCTAATTGACCAAGAAGTATATTTATGTCTACTAATTTACTCCCTGCGATAGAAGCATTATAGAAAATATTTCCGTTCTTATCTTGAAGTTCAATAGGTTCAGCCATACTTGCTCCGAAAACTAAATTTTTATTTTCGTTTTGGGCTTTGAAAATTATGTATGGCTTAAAGAATTGGTCATCAAAAAAAATGTTTAAATGAAGGTATTTTTTTGACATTGCGTAATCGAATAGCATTAAAATAAAGAACGCTAAGCATGGGACTAACATCGCCCTCAATAAAAGTCGGCACATATTAAGAAAACCTAACCAATTAAAAGTCATTATAAATAAAACCTTTCTGAGAAGATGTTATATAAAAGGTGATGAAGACAAATACTAAAGTTGAAAACAAAATAGTTGAATTAGAAACGTAATTCTTTATCGAGGACTTTAATCCAGCTGGAAAAAAAAGTATAACTATCCCTAGAAAAAGAAAAAGTGTGGTTTCTACTACTTTTTCTCCATCAAAATAAATATTAAGTGTTTCTATTCCTAAAAAGTTTAGCTCCCTTCCAATGGAATACATTGAAAAAATTAAGTCCTTTGCACCTTCAATACTATGAGTGCCAAAAAAAGCCATCGTATGCAGTATAAAAAATAGGGTTAAGAAATTTGAAACTAAGAAGTTCAACTTAATTTTCTCCTTAAAGAGATTTTGAACAAATAACCCAATCCCATTTAAAGCGCCCCAAATAACGTAATTCAAAGTGAATCCATGCCAAAACCCACTCAACACCATAGTAGATATAGAGGAAATAAAATATGCAAACAGTATATTATTCTTAGTTAGAAATTTGAAGATAGTAGAGGATACCACTACTATAAAAAATCGTGATACAGTAATGTGCCACCGCAACCAATAATCTGAAAGAGAGCGGGATAAAAATGGTGAATTAAAGTTCTCGGGCAAAGTTATTCCAATCCAACGAGAACCTCCAATTATTATGTCGCAAATGCCACTGAAATTAAAATATAAATAAATCCAAAATGCTGTTACATAAGACCAAGCTTCAAGTACACTGAAGTTTGAAATATCTTTTTGCTCAACAGGTAAATAAAATTGACCTATATATTCGGCAAAAACAAATATTTTTATTGTTCCAGAAATTATTCGGAATAAGCACTTAGATTGAATATTATAATCTTTGGAAATATTCTTAAATTTTATAAAATCTAAGTATCGGTATACGGGTCCTGAAGAAAAAACAGGGAAATAAATAGAAAAGGTAAAATAATCTTTTAGTGACATTTTTTCAGGCTTTCGAGAAATCAAAAAGAAAATCTGAATAAAAAATACATAGCTTAAACCAAGAAATGGCTCATAAAATATTCTTATGGAAAGTAGATAGAGAATGTTGAATAGAAAAAAAATTTGGTTTTTATTTTCTAATTTTAGGCGGTAGAGAATAAAGTAATTTATAGCTATGTATATTATGATAATGAAAACATCAAATTTTACAAAAATGGTTATGAATGCGAAGCTGAAAAATAAAAGAAAGTAATTCAGTTGAGTGTCTTTAATGTTCAAACTGTTAAACATCAAGATTGTAAGAAAAATGAATAATAAAAATACTTCAAAAAACATCGTTTAACTCCGTTATAACGCAATCTCAGATTAGAAGATGTTTTCTAATTGCATTTACAAACAAAGCCACACTACGCTTTAAGAAATCGATATGCAAGATTATTTGAAAAATTTGGTTATATATTTTTTTTACTAATTAAAGTTAAATAATATTAGTTCGATGGCGACAATTTCTTATATATGAATGAGCTGCTCTGACAAAAAATAAAAACCAGGCATACACAAACTCCATAAGTTAGCTGATTAAACTTGAACAATAAAAGCAGATTCTTGCTCTACCTTATCCTGGGGAAACAGTACATCTAACCCCGAAGATCTTATGGAGCTAATTATATTAATTTTTTGCTTTTACAATTGCTAAAAAAAAGAAATAGCTTTGGTAAAATACAAGCAAAGTAACCGTAGGCTGACAAGAAGCCTTAATAGATATTTTCATCAATTACTAAAAAGTTTAAATAAATGATTTTTAACTGAAATTTTTCTTCATCTAATCTTCTTTTATTAATTCAAGTCCTGAGCCATACCCATAGATAAACTCTTAATGAGAAAATCTCAGACAAAAAAGGGTAATAGACATGTGGCCTTTTTTCTAGGTTTTCGATGTAGCCTCTAGATAAATTGTTTTCTTTCGCTGCATTAATTAAAATTTTTAAATATCGTTTTGATGGAGGAATATCTTTTGTTTCTTCAGTTTTATAAATCAACGTGTATGCTGTTTCCCTTTTACCATCTTTATAAACTGATAATTTTTCTAGCTGATAATCCTCCCCTTCTGTATTAACAATTTTCTGCAAATCTTTGTCATTAATTTTATGTATTACACCCTCAACTGTGGAACCATTGGAAGGCCTGATATTTGCAAAAGAAGGTTCTAAAAAATTTGGTCCACCCATATTCATTATCAATTCGTAATCTTTTAAAACCCCAACTTTGCTCTCGTGGGGAATAATTTTTCTTCTTTTTATTAGATATTGAGTTGACATATTTGACCCATATCCAAAATAAAGAATAGTATTTGCTCTAACCATTACTAAATATTCTCAAAAATTATTTGTAAGCTCACGAGAGTCTTAGCCTTATTAGCGTTTATGTTAATTCTGTATTGTCGATAATTGCAAATCCTAAGATAGATCAATCTATTACTTTGGTCATTAAAATAAAAAAATCATATTACTTGCAATAGGGGTAAACTCTTTAGAATAGTATGGAAAGTCTATATGCTAGTAACTCTCTTTAGAATTATTTGTTTATCTTTAGCCCTTTTTTTTGTGCTAGATATATTTTTCTTTTCTGGGTCTAAAGTTTTTGTTGAGACCGGATTTGGAAAGCAATTATGATTTTTTACCTTGTGGTCGCTGATATCGAATTTTGTTGCTTTGATCTTTTTAACTCTATCTTCTAGTTTTAAAATATTCGATAGAGCGGCACCATTCATTTCTATATCGGCTTTGATGGGCTTCTTTACAATTATACTATATTGGGACTGTTTTTTATTGACCCAACTTTGGTAAATTATGCAGGAGAAAGACTAGACTTTTCCCGTGACATTTATTTGCATTTTACTGGACTAGCGCTTTTATTTGTTGATGCATTTGTTTTAAAAAGAACATTTACTGATTTCTATAGAATTACAATATTTTCTTTTTTCATAAACTTTGGATAATTTGGATGGTTAGAATTTTTTGTTCAACCGAACAGTGATTTTCCTGTTGGTAAAATAATTGGCGGCCTACCCCTTTATGAATGATATGCCTTTTGAGTATCGATTAATTTTTATGGTGTTGTGTTTTTTATTTGGAGCGTTGTTTATATGGGTTTTAACAAAAGTTCAAAAGATATTTAGATAGAATTTTATATGGTATTAAAATTTAATTAACTGGTGTTTTTAGTTTGCAAAAAATTAAGTAACTGGCATCGTTTAAATCTTGTTTATAGATTAAACTTAATTTTTATAGAAAATCCTGGCCTACACTGTTAATTTATGGAGTGTTATTTTTTTATCTCTTCCCCGAACCTCAAAATTCTTTACTTCTTCTGTAGGTAAGTTTTCACTGAGTCGCAATTTAACTTCGTCAGAAATTAAAACATCGGATTTCACCTCTTTACACGCCTCACAAATTCTACTGGCTACGTTAACGGTATCTCCAATGACTGTGAATTCTACACGGTCTTCACTTCCGACGTTTCCAACGAAGCAAGAACCATAATGAACACCAACGCGATGTCTGATAGCGGGCAAATCATTTTCAGACCGTTCTTTCTCCCATTCTCGCATTGAGATTTGCATCTGTCTTATACAATTTAAAGCGTTTTGAGCATCATTCCCTCTAGAAACAGGTGTACCAAACGTCGCCATGACGCTATCACCAATAAATTTATCAACGGATCCTCCATTTTGGAAAACTGCAGCAACCATTTTTGTTTGGTACTCCGAAAGTAAATTAAGTACCTCCTTAGGTTCCAAGCCCTCAGATAGCTTAGTAAAATCAGAAATATCAGTAAACATTACGGCTATGTTTTGCTCTTTTTCAGAATTTTGATTGAAATCAAGCTTATTTTTTTCAATCTCATCTCTTACTTCAGGTGAAAAATATCTTCCTAGCAGATTATTAGATCTTTCTTGAAGAGTTGCTTCTCTAAGATTGCTTTCAATAACCCATGCTAGGGTAACCAATCCAACAGCCACTACAATTAAATAAGTAATATTTTGACCGAATATCCCTCCATTTATTGCATTAATATTTGTTGCTATCTCATTGTAATTAAACGAAAAAAATACCTCTCCTCGATTGTATGTACTGAATGCTTGGAGAAGCGCAATGGCAAAGTTGTATACAATAAAAAATATAGATAAATAGAACCTAGCAAATAAAATAGATACAACCATAGGTCCGGCAGCCCCCACAAAAGCATAATCCATCAATCTTGCTCCAAAAAGTTCATTTGCACCTACCATTGAAAACTCATAATTTATGACTGCACCAAAAAGTAAGGGGAAAGCTATCTGCATAGCCACAGCAAAGAAAAGACAAATATTATAATTCTCGTCCTTAATAAGTGTAGCTATAGCACCAAAGGTAATAAAACCAGTTACCATGATAACAGTAGATAATTGCTTTACGAGCAAAGTTTCGAGTCCAGGAACAAAAGTAATATTAAGAAAACCAATAAGGTATAAACCAAACAAGGTTATTGAGGCTAACCTAAGGCCTTTTACATATCGCTTGTTTATAAAAAGCTCGTTTTCCATCTTTACTAAATAAGTTTATAATATGGACCATGTTCTTATAAATACGGACACTAAGCAAGTGTTGAGTGCAAACAATTACACAAAAAAGAGTTTAAGTGGAATTAAGAGGAGATGCCTGCCTTCTCCAAAGTGTTAGCAAGCTTTCCCATGAAAGGTCTATCCATAATAATAAAGGTTTTCATGGCTCTTCTTAATTTTTTAAAATTAACACTACCATCGATTTTTAATATCCTTTCGGCTACTTTCTTAGCGTCATTTGACCTACCCTCTTCCATATCTATAAAGGCCCTGATTCCAAGAGCCCCTATTTGTGACCCTCCAAAATATTGTTCATTTTCTGATAAATCAGACGCCAACTTATAGGCTTTCTCATACTCTTTCAAATATGTAAGAGCCAAAGCATAGTTTAACTTTACATTTCCTGGTGGATGAGGAGCTACTTTTAAAGCTTTTTCATAATTTTCAACCGCCTGGTCATACAGGCCTACGATAAAAAGAGAATTTGCGGCAGATAGAATACTGATTATATTAGAAGGATTTAAATCTGATGCTTTTATCGCAAACTTTCTTGCAGCATCAAACAACTCATCTTCGGTGTACTCCGGAAACTCTTTTGGGTTTTTTGCCATAAGTCCCGCTAAAAGACTATTAGCATCTGATAAATCTGGACCGTATTGAACTGCTCGCCGAGCAGTTTCTATCATATCTTTACCAATATTCCAATCACGTAGCCCAACACTCGCTTGGGCAGTAAAATACCAAGCATACATAGATAGAACAACGGGGTTATTTGGTTCTGTTTCAAAAATAGCATCAAATAGAGTTCCAGCCTCTTTTACTCCGTCTAGTGACATTGAAAGCCAAAGAGAATTCGCTTTTAAAAATCTTTGCCAATTTTCAGGACTCTTAAAATATCTTCTGTCGTCATCAAAGGATGTACCTAACGTCAATTTAACTTGTAATTTTTCTAAAACTTTTTCGGAAATCGTATCTTGAATTTCAAATATATCTTTAAGTTTGAAATCATATTTGTTTGTCCAGACAATTCTGTTCTTTACGATGTCTGAAAGTTCGACTGTAGTTCTAATTTTTTCTCCTGAAACTTGGTTATAGCCTCTTAAGATGTAATTTACAAAATATTCATTTTTTATTTCTTGATCAGACATACCTTTTTTCTTTATGAAATTACTAGTGCTGCTTGATTGCACTAAAAGTCTTGGATAACCAGCCAATGAAGAGATAATTATATCAGTCATCCCACTACTGAGCTGGTCGTCTGATTTATTTCCTGATCTATTTTCAAATGGCATTACTAAAACCATTGGCCTATCGGACTCGGCAATAATTTGTTCAGCATTCTTTATTTCCGTATCGTCATTTAAATAAAAGGAAAATACACCTATAACTGATACTAAAATGCCTGCAGCTAGAATACTTATAAGATCTTTTGACCGCCTAGGCTTCAGAGATCTTTTTTGGGAAGGATCTAATACAATATCAAAAGCATGGAATTCATTTTGTTTTACTTTTTGAATGCCAAGATCATTGAATTGATGTTTTGTTTTACCTTTCACATAATCAAAAACACTCTTAGATACTGAGATTCCGCCCGCTAATGCTAATGCTTCTAGTCGAGCTGCTATATTAACCCCTTCACCTAATAAATTTCCCTTTTCCTTAATTACATCTCCCGTATTGATACCAATACGAAATTCTAGCGTAACTTTTGTAGATGATGATGCATAACTAGTTTTTATCTTTTTTTGAAACTCGACAGCGCAATCGACCGCATCCACAGCGCTAACAAATTCCGCCATAAAAGAGTCGCCCCCCGAATTAAATAAATTGCCATTATATTTTTTAAACAACCCTTTAAGTATCTTTTCATAAAACCTAAGACTTTTTACAGTCTCACTTTCATCTATTTCCATATGCTTACTGTAATTCACTACGTCAGTAGCAAAAATTACAGCAATCTTTCGGTCAATTTCCTTAGTGGGCATTCATTAATACTCAATTTTATAAATGAAGTAAGTAGTCAACTTATTTTTACTGATAATTAATAAGTTTCAAATAGAAACTTACCACTATTTTTTTATTTATGTTAAAATTAAGCATGAATATTGAAAGTCTTCCGTCATTAAATGATAAAACGCTTGGCTGGTTAACTTTTTTACACCGGAAAGTTTCAATTAATGATGACTGGTCTGAAGACGGCGAACCCTTAGATTGGTGGGATAAAACATCTAACCCTCCTGTATTAAATTTTGCTAGATTTGACCTTTCTGAGTCTAGCTATGCACTCGGATTAATGGCTGATGTTACTCCAGCATGGCGAGAATTGTATGCTTTCATTTTAAAAGGTTTGAGCGAACGACATCTTACCTTTTGGGCTGCTTACGATTGGTTAACTCAAATTGGACCTGATCCTAATCGAGGCAAATATCCTCAAGAATGGATAGATCTTTGGATACCTGATCACTTGGTAGGAAAATATGACACTCCAGGCTGGGTTGCGAACGGCATTGAGCCTTGGGGATTACAAAAAGATCCGATTGGTGCAGATGGGAATTTATTTTTTAAAGGTTGGCTAAATTTAATTCAAAGCTTACACGTCTACACAACCGGTGAAGACGCATGGGGATCGAGTTTCCAAGTAGCTGGTGTCGATAGATCGAAGTTTGATTGGACACAACATAGATTAGTTGAACATTTATCTTCACAATGGACAAAAAACAGAATGGGCCCGCATTGTGAAAATACGAAAATATGGCCCTATTGCTTATCGGCAGCAGGATTAGGTCTTCAACTTTATGATGCAATTTTTCAAAAAAATACTCACTCTGTTTATCCAGAATGGGTTGAACATACGAAAGATAAGTATTACGGCTTTGATAGTTCAGGAGCACTAGAATGGACACCAATCTATTATGACCCATTAATAGATCATATTCATGCAGCTGGACCATCTAATGGATTAACAATAGCCTTTTATATGATGCCTCAAGATCCAGTTTTTGCCGAGTTTCTATATCGAACTGCGGTAAAAAAACTTGGTTGGGACAATATCAACAAAGAAATAAAAATGAAGCCTGAACCACGCTTTATGGCTCTAGGGTTAGCCTGTGCAAAGGAATTTGGAGATACAACAGTAGAAATGCGTTTAAGAGCATTTGCAGAAGCACACTTTGAACCGCGATGGTTTGGTGAAAATAATATAAACTTTGGCTATTGGTTTAATTTGAATGAAAAATGGCCAAGAGGACAATGGGCTGCACTGGCTATGATGGCTGAAGTTGGGAAATCAGGTGCATGGTCAAACCTATTTAGAAACCCCAATCTAGAAAAATTCAATGCTCCATCGCTTGAAGGCGTCGACTTTCCAAATATTTTGGTCGAGCAAGCATTTAACGAGCCTAACAGCCAAACATTGTTTATAAAACTTAAGGCGGCAAATAAAAGTAAGGAGAATAGTCCCTCCAAGATAGTTATAAAAAAGATACCAGACTTATCTGCGGTTAAGGTCAAAAGGGATGGATATCTCTACGATATGTGGAAGGCAACTGGAAAAAGCTCAATTGAAATTGATATTTCTTATTCTGATATGAAACTTGAAATCTATACTGGATGGTCAGGTGCGAAGAAAAGAGGTGAATTCAACAAGGTTATTAAAAAAGATAATTTAACGAGCATTGGAGCAGGAATAATGCAAAGACCACAATCTCTTAAAATAATAAATACGTCATCATGTCCGTGTTGTTCTTCCATTGGCAATTAGCGTTTTGAATGAAGAGCTATTATTTTTTTAAACTCAGCTTGTAAATTTTTTCTTTTGCTAGAGGAAATATTTCGTATTGGGCATCAAATAACTCTTGTATTTGTGCGCTCTTAATAGAGAGGCCTCCCGTATAATAACCATATGATGGCATTAATATTCTTTTTTTATTTAATACAAAGCATGCAACCCAAATTCCTCCAGCATTAATTATAAGCTTAACTTTTGGATGATAGTGACCAAAAACAGAAAACCTCTGATCAATTGACGGGTAATGACTGAAACAAATACCATCAATAACAACCTTGTCAGTTAAGGTTAATCCAATATCTTCTAGAAAACTTATATTATCATGGTTACCAACAGTTAAGGTACAATCTATATTTTTAAGGATTCTAAAAAAAATTTCTTTTGATTTTGCAGTCATCCTTTGAAAGGCAAATTTGTCATGGATCAAATCGCCTAGAAAAATTATCTTTTCGACAGGATGATTGTTTATAAAATTTGAAAGTTGTCTAAGCGTCTCAATAGTATCAAATGGTGGAATATACTGATTTGACTCAGTGAAAAAAGAACCTTTTTCAAAGTGTAGATCAGAAATAATCAAAGTCTTTTTACTTGGCCAATAAAGTTCACCATTTGCAAAGAAGGAAAACTTTTTATCAGCAAAAATAACGTCCTTATGATGCATTGACTTCTTTGAGCAATTCGTTCTCGAGCTTCTCTAAATAAAAATTATCTAGTTCATTTTTATCCGGTGTCTCTTTATGATATTCAAAGAGTAAAGAGAAGGCTAGAGCAGATGCTCTATTGAGTTTGTTTATCTTTATTTTGTTTTTAATTCTAAATAGAAACGTTGAAAGCCTATCGAGATCAACGAGGTCTCTCTTAGCATTTTCTGTAGTGATTTTTAATAATATATGGTGCGGCTCATGCTTTCTTAATACTTCATAAATCAAGTCAGTATTAAAAGTCACTTGTTTACCCGTTTTTTGGTTGCCTGGGAGATTTTTATAAATTAATCCGGAGATTATAGCAATTTCTCTAAATAGTCTTTTTATTAATGGAGTTTCTTCTAACCATTCATATAAATCCTCGATTAAAATATCTTGAGAGAAAAGGAAGTCGATGTCTTCAATTTCTTTAGAAAATGAAAATAAAATAGAATAATCATTCGCAACAAATCCAAATGGTTGTACACCAAGCTTTTTAATTCGTCTTAGAATAAGAAATCCAAGAGTTTGGTGCGTGTTTCTTCCTTCAAATGGATGAACTGCCATGTAATATTTTTCCTGCTTACCATTTTTCCTCTTAAAGGTTTCAACAAGGAATTCATTCTCTTTTGGGAAGGAAGAAAACTTTGTCTGCAGCTCTGTCCATTTTTTTAAACTATCGGGAAGATCTACTAACTCAAGTCGTTTGGAAAAAATCTTTCTTACAGTTTTTGAGAGATGGGTCGACAGCGGTAAATTTCCTCCTTTAAAAGATGGTATTTTTTGATGCTCAAGGGCAGTTATTTTAGCATATGCAATATTACCAATAACTTTCTCAAACATCAGCCTCTTTCCGCCAAATATGAACGTGTCTCCTGCTGACAAACCACTAATGAACCACTCTTCAATATTTCCTAAATATCTATTGCCTACCCTTAGACGTAACATTTCGGCTTCAACAATAGTTCCGATATTCATTTTATATTTTGTGACTAGTGATTTATCCCTAATTTCATAATATTCGCCATCCCTCCTCAACCGTGAATACTCTTCATAAGCCTGAAGGGAATAACCTCCATTTTCAACAAATGAAAGAGTTTTTTCAAAATCCTCAATATTAAGATTTCTGTACGGCCATGCTTCTTTAATTTGTTTGTATAAATCTTCTTTTTTAAATTTTTGGGAAATTGCAACACCAACAATATGCTGGGCAAGTACATCTAAAGAGCCTTCAGAGTATATTTCATCTTCAAGAAAATTTAACTCCACACACTCTTTTGCAGCAATACATTCTACATACTCGAAACAATTAGTTGGGACTAGAATAGCTCTTGAAGGAGTATCGATCGTGTGATTTGCTCGACCAATTCTCTGGACCAACCTTGCAACACCTTTAGGAGCTCCTATCTGCATAACCAAGTCAATATTACCCCAGTCAAGACCCAAGTCTAATGAACTGGTGGCAACTACACACTCTACATGCCCTTCTACTATTTCCTTTTCTACTTTTTTCCTAAGATCTTTTTCTAAACTTCCATGATGAATCGCTATTTTTTTATTTTTATTGTTAATTGCCCAGAGGCTTTCAAATAATATTTCCGCCTGAGCTCGTGTGTTTACAAAAAGAATAGATGACTTAAATTTAAGTATTTCAGAATATATTTCTGAAAGAGCATATCTTGGGGAATGGCCCGACCAGGGAATTCTATTTCCTGAATTTAATATCGTAATTTCTGGTGCAACCTTTGAATGAGTACTGACGAGCTTTGTATTCTTATTATTTGAAAGATATTTTTTCGCAAGATTAGTATTCTTTAGAGTAGCTGAGAGCCCAATTACTCGAAACGGTTTAATAGATCGTAGCCTTGCAACATTTAAGCTTAATAAGTGCCCTCTTTTTGAGTCGAAAAATGTATGTAGCTCATCAATAATAACAAATTTTAAATTCTTAAACAAATTAATGACATCCGTCCTTGCCATCAGAAGTGCGAATGACTCAGGAGTTGTCATCAGAAAATTAGGAGGCTTTTTAATTTGCTTTGCTTTATTGTATGTTGACGTGTCACTCGTCCGGGTCTCTACTTTAATATTGATTTTTAAATCATTGATAGGATTGAGTAAATTTCTTTGAACATCAGTTGTTAAGGCTTTTAAGGGTGATATATATAAAGTATGGAATTCCTGACTTTTGTAATTATTTTTTATAAAGTCGTCGATCGATGGCATAAAACCACCAATTGTTTTACCTCCGCCCGTTGGGGCATGTAAAATTACATCAAACCCCTTCTTAATCAAGCTTAAGGTTTCAATTTGATGGTCATATAAAGACCAACCTTTTTTCTTGAGCCACATGTCAATTGGATTATGTTTAAAACTTACAGTAATAACTAATCTTTCTAAATATGATATCTATTGATAACAAACTTTATATAAGAGACATCGATACATATATAGACCCTTTTTTTCCTGTAGAAAGGGCAATAATAACCCATGGACACGCTGATCACGCTAGAGCAGGTCACAAGCATGTACTCTGTACTCCTGAAACCTCCGATATTATGAAAATTAGATATGGCGAGAACTGTGCAAGCAGTTTTCAAACAATTAAATATGGGCATTCGGTGAAAATAGGAAAGATAAGCGTTACGCTGTACCCTGCGGCACATATATTGGGAAGCGCACAAGTTTTACTAGAGACAGAAAAGCATAGAATTGTGGTTACTGGGGACTATAAAACAATATTAGATCGACATTTAGATCCCTTTGAGGTCGTTCCCTGTGATTTGCTTATTACCGAGGCTACCTTCGGATTGCCAATATTTAAATTTAATAAACCAGAAATGGAAATTGAGCGATTGCTGGACAATATTTCCAAAAATAGAGAGAATACATTCTTAATTGGGGCTTATTCACTTGGTAAAGCACAAAGGATTATCTGGCTTCTTCGAGAGGCAGGTTTTTCAGACGATATTTTTGTTCATGGATCTATGGATAAACTGTGTGACTTTTATCAAAGTAAGGGAATTAGGCTTGGCACTCTAAGAAAGGCTACTTTAGACAACAGAAAAGACTTTAAAGGAAAAATCATTGTAGCACCCCCTTCTGCACTCAAGGATAGATGGTCACGACGTTTTGAAAATATTACTAGATGTTATGCTTCAGGCTGGATGCAAGTCAAACAGCGCGCTAAGCAAAGCCAAATTGAAATTCCTCTTGTTATATCGGATCATTCCG
Organism: uncultured Alphaproteobacteria bacterium; assembly: GCA_902540655.1. GTDB lineage: Bacteria > Pseudomonadota > Alphaproteobacteria > Rhodobacterales > Rhodobacteraceae > CACIJG01. The sequence continues at coordinate 33,364 of CACBNQ010000003.1, forward strand.
ATTGGAATGAGCTTACCAATACTATTAAACAGACTGGTGCAGAAAAAGTTTGGATAACACACGGAAGAGAAGATGCTCTAAAATATTGGTGTGAAAAAAACGGAATTCAAGCTGAGCCGCTTTCTCTTCAACACAGAGATGAAACAGGCGAACTATAATGAAAGCTTTTTCGAATTTACTATCGGATCTTATTTTGACGAGCTCGAGAAACAGAAAACTATCACTATTAGAACAGTATTTTAGCTCAACACCTGACCCCGACCGAGGGTATGCTTTGGCAGCACTTACTGGCTCACTTAACTTTAAAAACATAAAATCTTCATTCTTTAAAGATTTAATCAAAGAAAAGCAAGACGAACACTTATTTGACCTATCTTACGACTATGTAGGTGATTTAGCTGAAACTATATCTTTGTTATGGGACCAAGAAAAAGGTGGCAATATGCCGAAACTTTCTTCTTTATTCGAAAACTTAAAAAAGGCTAAAACTAATGAGCTGAAGAACCATATAATTAATATTCTAAACATCAGTACGGCTGATCAGAGATGGGCTTTTATTAAACTTTTTACAGGAGGCTTGCGCATTGGAGTATCAAGCAGGCTCGTAAAGCAAGCACTAGCAAATTATGGCAACGTTGATCTTGAAGAAATTGAAAAGATTTGGCATGGTTTACGCCTTCCTTACATTAATTTGTTTTCGTGGCTTGAGAATAAGAGTAGTAAACCGAAAATTTCAATCTATGACATTTTTCATCCAATGATGCTTGCTCATCCGCTTGTGGTGGAAAAAGATTTGGTAGCAGCAAATCCAAAAGATTTCGTTGCTGAATATAAATGGGACGGAATTAGAGTTCAAATTGTAAGCCATGGTGAAGGATGTCGCCTTTATTCAAGGACAGGCGATGAAGTTTCTAAGTCTTTTCCAGAAATAATTAAGACAATACAAGGTAATTTTGTACTAGATGGAGAATTACTCGCTGGAATTAACAATAATCCAAAAACATTTAACGATCTTCAGCAAAGGCTAAACAAAAAAGCTCCCTCAGAAAAGTTTATAGAAAAAAATCCATGTTTTATAAAGGTATATGATGTTTTGTTTTTCAACGGCAATGATTTAAGAGATAAAACGCTTATTGAAAGGAAAAAAGTTCTGAATTCGTATTTTAGTACAAATAGATCCCCAATGTTTTTATCGGAAACAATTGAGTTTAAAGACTGGAGATTTTTAGACAAAATAAGAGATATTTCCAACAAGCAAATACATGAAGGTGTAATGATCAAATCAGTTTTCAGTCCTTATATTGCCGGGAGACCACGCGGCAAATGGTTTAAATGGAAAAGAAACCCAAAGAATGTAGATGCGATAATTATGTATGCACAAAGAGGACATGGAAAGCGGAGTTCTTTTTACTCAGACTATACTTTTGGTGTCTTTAACAAAGAAAAGGAACTTGTTCCTATAGGCAAGGCATATTCCGGATTTACCGATGAAGAGTTAAATAGATTAGATAAATTTGTAAGATCAAAAACTATAAACCGGTTTGGACCTGTTAGAGAGGTTGAAAAAACATTGGTCGTAGAGATTGCATTTGATGAAATGTCTTTGAGTAATAGACATAAGTCGGGAATTGCTTTACGGTTTCCTAGGTTCAAAAGAATTAGATGGGATAAGCCAACTAATGAAGTAGAAACATTGGACCAAATTAGAAAAAATTTTTTGGAATAATTAAGTGCCAGGGATCCAGTTGGTTCCGGCTAATGGCACTCCAGCCATTGCAGCCGACTCCACTGTTAAAGCGCATAAATCTTCTGGTTCTAAGTTTCTAAGATCATTTTTACCACAAGCTCTTGCAATGGTTTGTGCTTCCATAGTCATTACATTAAGGTAATTTGCCAACCGCCTCCCCCCTAGCTTAGGGTCCAAACGCTTAGACAGTTTTTTATCTTGAGTAGTTATTCCTGCAGGATCGAGACCTTCGTGCCAATCATCAAACGAACCAGCTTTTGTACCTAATTTTTCATAATCTTTCTGATACCTAGGATCATTGTCTCCAAGTGCAATCAAAGCAGCAGACCCAATCGATACTGCATCAGCACCTAAAGCCAATGCTTTTGCTACATCAGCACCATTCCTTATTCCTCCTGAAATAATGAGCTGTACCTTTCTATGCAAGCCTAATTCCTGCAATGCTCTTACCGCGGGCCTTACACACGCCAGCGTGGGCATACCTACATTTTCGATAAATACCTCTTGAGTCGCTGCTGTACCTCCTTGCATTCCGTCGACAACCACGACATCGGCACCAGATTTGGCAGCTAGAGCAACATCATAATATGGTCTGGAACCAGCAACTTTTACAAAAATAGGAACCTTCCATCCAGTAATTTCTCTCAACTCTAGTATCTTGATCTCCATATCGTCTGGCCCTGTCCAATCAGGATGCCTACATGGTGATCTTTGATCAATTCCTTTTGGCAGCGTTCGCATCTCCGCAACTCTATCATTTATCTTTTGACCAAGTAACATTCCTCCACCACCTGGCTTTGCACCCTGACCCACAACGATTTCGATTGCATCAGCCTTTCTAAGGTCATCAGGGTTCATTCCATATCTAGAGGGAAGAAGTTGATAAACTAACTGCTTTGAGTGACCTCTTTCCTCTTTTGTCATTCCTCCATCACCTGTTGTTGTTGACGTTCCAACCAAACTAGCACCTCTTCCTAAAGCCTCTTTTGCTTGTGCGGATAGCGCTCCGAAGCTCATTCCTGCTATAGTAATTGGAATTTCAAGATTAAGAGGATTAGAACTAAATCGGTCACCCAGGATCACTTTTGTATTGCAAGATTCTCTGTAGCCCTCCAAAGGATACCTAGAAATTGAAGCTCCAAGAAATAATAAATCATCAAAGTTTGGTAAATTTCTTTTAGATCCCCCTCCCCTTATGTCATATATACCAGTCTCAGCTGCTCTTCTAATTTCAGAGTTTGTATATGCATCGAAAGTATGCGAAGTTCTTGGTTCTGTTATTGATTTCTTTTTCACGTAATTTTCCTAATATATTTTAGCATTATCTACATTAAAGTTATAAAGTGAACGAGCAGAGCCAAACCGCCTAAAGGTATCTGGATTATAATCAGAAACATTAGCATTTGATAAAATATTTTCTAAATTACTAAGATGCTTTTTTGTCATTTTTTTCTCAATACAATCTGCACCTAAAGAGGCAACTTCACCGGCGACATATATATTTGCTTCGTATATGCTATCCCCTAAAGCATGTCCAGCATTACCGAAAATAACCAAATTCCCCTTCTGTGCCATGAAGGCAGACATGTGGCCAACATTTCCCTTCACAATGATGTCTACACCCTTCATTGAAATACCACATCTTGAAGATGCATTTCCTTCGACTAAGATACTTCCTCCATGTCCCGAAGCTCCTGCATATTGACTTACATCACCGGTAACATGAATGTTACCTGACATCATATTTTCGCCTAACCCTGGGCCAGCTGATCCTTCAACTTTGATATCAGATAATTTATTCATTCCTGCAAAGTAATATCCAACACTACCAACAACTTTCACAGTAATCTGTTTATTAATACCAACAGCTAACGCGTGGCTTCCTTTTGGATTTCTAATAGAAAAAAAGCTATTTTTATCAGATCCTTGCAAAGTCTTATTAATGTCTCTCAAGGACAATTTATTAAAATCAAGAATATTCATTTTTAATGTCCCCAAAAATAAACAGTGGCGGGCTCTGGCTCCCAGACCTTAGCCTTTTCTATTTTTGGTAAAGAGGTTAAGGCTCTATACTCGGACCCAAAAGCTACATAATCAGGGGTCTCTGCAAGTACAGCGGGCTTGCAGGCGATCGGATCTCTTAGAACGCCAAAACCGTTTTCCGTACCAACAACGAACGTATAAAAACCATCAAGCTCTACAAGTGCGCTTTCCAAAGCTTCTTTAAGCGTTTTTCCACTATTCATTCTGTAAGTAATAAAGCTGGCAGCTACCTCAGAGTCATTTTCTGTTTCAAAAGTCATCTCTTTTCTCATTAATTCTCTTCGAAGAGAGTTATGATTTGATAGCGACCCATTATGCACCAAACATTGATCTTCACCCGTGGAGAATGGATGTGCACCAAGTGTTGTAACTTCAGATTCTGTTGCCATACGGGTATGCCCAATACCGTGGGAACCCTTCATTTTAGCTATATCAAATCTTTTTACTACTTCAGCAGGCCTGCCTACCTCTTTATAAATTTCCATTTTTTTACCGACACTTAATATTCTCAAATTGGGGAAGGTGTCATTTATTAGATTGATAACCTTATCTTTTTGCTTCACGTCAAGCTTTATGACTGCATGTGTGGAATGAGTTTCAAAACTGAATGATATTTCTTTCTTAGTCGATAAAAACTTTTTTAGCTTTTGAAAATCATCCTCGGGGGACTGAGACTGAACCATTATTTTAGCTCTCTTTGCAATTGGCTTCCCAAAAATCGCTAATCCAGCACTATCGGGACCTCTATCGCTCATACTTTCAAGCATTTTTGATAGATGAAGTCCTAGATTTGCAGATATATTCTTTTTTTTTGCGTATAGACCAACTATCCCACACATAACAACCTCGATATAAAATTTTCAAGCTTTAAACAATATTATGTCATGAAAATATATTTAATTTTTATCTTACCTAAAATTTTCAATAGCTTTTTTTAAATCTTTATACTCGTCACAGTTTACACCGCAAATTCGTTCAAGCAACTTCAGATTAGCATTTGCCTTTTCTAAATTTTTGTACTGAAGAAATAACTCTCCTTGATACTCTAAGGCTCCTTTGTGCATTGGGTTTAATTGAAGTGCCTTTTTATAGTATGCATCACTTTTCCCCAATTTATTCATTTTACGGCTAACAAAGCCCAAATAATTCTGAATGTCTGCGTTTTGTGGAAATTTTACCTCCAGTGAAATTAATTTAATTTCCGCCTTTTCATATTTTTTTCCATAGACAAGCGATTGCACCATATTTAGACCGTTTTTTAATTCAAGGGCGGTTAAGGGATTTGATAAAGAATTACCGGCACCCCCTGAATAACTGCTTGAGGACGAACCACTACTTGAAGATGTTCCACCTGAATTTGAGGTGGGCAACCCTCCAGCACCCACTAGGGTGAAAAACGAAAAAGCGTACGCAGCGCACGTTAAGAACCTTATTATCATCTCAGTCTCCTTAGAACTCTTAATATATAGTTAGTCAAATTCTTGAAAAAAACAAAAAATGACTTCACATTTTTGACGTTTTCTTGTTTTCGGCCATTACACATATCATCTCAAACATTATAGCCATAGCTGTATGTGCTGTTATATTATTTGGACTATCTTTTGTTGGCATCATACAAACAATGTCTCCACCAATGACATTCATGCCTCGTGTGAGCCTTACTAAACTTATTGCTTCATCTATATCGAAGCCTTTAGAGCTTGCTTCCAAATTTGCAACAGCAGGTGCTATTGTTGGATCAAGGCAATCAAGATCAAACGTAATATATACAGGTCTTCCATCGAGTATTTGTTTTGCTTGAGCGATTACAGATTCAAGACCCCTCTCCCTAAATTCTTTCATTGTGACAACGTTGTATCCGTACTCATAACTTGGTTCCAGCCAGTCTAATGTACGTGGGTGTCCTCTTAGACCAATTTGCATAGATGATTTGGGATCAACATTACCCTGATCAGCAAGGTAAGCGCCCCAATGCGCGGCAGACTTCTTTGAACCTAAAAAATGATCGACTTTCGTAAAAACATCGGTATGCGCATCTAGATGCAGCAAACTAACAGGCCTCCCATCCGAAATTTTGCCATTTCCAAGAGCTTGGATTATCCCTCCAGTTATGGAATGGTCACCCCCAATAGAGATAGGTTTAGAGTTGGCATTATCTATTGTTTTAAAAAAATTAGTGATTTGCACTATACAATCTTCGTTATCGTTTGCCTTTGGGAAAGGTACGTCACCCGCATCAATAATTTTTGCAACATCCCAAGGATTTATTCCAAAATCTAAATGTGCTCGTCGACCAATTGCTGAGATATTCCTAAGCGCCCTTGGCCCCAAATGTTGGTCTCTTTCGGTTGTCCCATTTCCTGTGGAATGCGGAACGCCCACCAATGAAATATCGCTTCCTAAAACTTTTTCCTGAGGACATCTGAAGAGAGTGGGCACACCCCACCAGTATAAGTTTTCCATCATTGAGTTATCGTGTTCTAGTGCCATCTGAAACTCCTCAATATAAAATTCTTTCGATTTTTTGACCAATCTATAGTATAAACTAAACTGAGATATCGGGCCAGTCCACCTTTTGGATTAAATGAGATGTAATATGAGAACAATTATACTTGCTATTTTTTCTTTTTTCGTAGTGACTGGCTACGCGTTTTCTGATCAAATTCCTTTAAAGTATCAAGGATATTGGTCTGGTAAATCTTGTAAGTTTTCAATAGAGCAATATGCTTTATTTATTGGAACCAATGGTTATATTTATGAAGATGACTCTCAGGTTGAATTTAATTTTGTGTTTCCTAAAAATGTAGAAAATTGGACAGCATTTCAAACAAGCGATAACAATCCAAATTTTAACTATTTTTATCAATTAGATAGGGGACAACTAGTAGAAAGATATCCTCCAGAAAACTGGGATGGGTCTGATTACAGTTTTCTGAAAAACCAGCAAACGCAAGACACAATATATTATAAATGCGATAGTAATGATCCGTTGATAGAGAGCAAATATGGAGAATTACTTAGCTTGCTAAACAGCTCAGTAGTACAGTCATGTAGAAACCCTGAGCAAGACAAATGTCTTCAAGATTTATTTAAATTTTTAGATGTAAACAAAGACAAGAGACTTCACCGAGCTGAATTAAATAGAGGGCTACGTTCCCTAAGCTTGGTTTCAGTTCTTTTTGGCCAAAATACAAATGATGACTTAGATAAGACCACCACCTTTGGAGTGTATGTTGCAATTGTACCTTTTTTGCCTCTGATTACCCAAACGTTAATGGCTAATATTGATTATGATGGATCTAATAGTCTTTCAATTGATGAAATATCACAGGATCGAAATGACTTGTTTTCAGCAATCGTATCTGCAAAAGATGGGGTTATTGAAGATATAAGGTCGCTTCCTGGTGTGCTTCAAAATTTTGCGCCATTGTTACAAGGCTTAGGTAATTTTAACTAACACAATTAATCATTATCTATATTGCCAGCCCCTGCTCCCGTTGTTCGAGATAGTTCGCTTTCGGGGACCAGCATATTAGATGCTAGATTAGAAAGTTCTTTGAATACATTATCATCTAACAACATTCTTGAGCGTTTAGCTAATGGATTGTTCAGTTCACGATTGTTTAAGCGTATCTCTATATCCTTGCTACGTCTGTAGTTGTCGTTTTCCCAATTAAGTTGATCATTAAAAAGTGCAGCACATATTTCTTCATTTTTATGGAAACTAAAACTAAAACCACAATAGTTAGATGCTAGTCCAACCAAAAGCATCGAAGAGTCAATATTTTTCAATATCACACTTTTACAAGCCTCTGAAACAAGCAAATCAATTGCGCTAAGACCTTCGAAAATTGCTCGTGAATTGCTAAAAATAAGACTTACGCCGTTCTTTTGAGGTGATACGGGTGGGTGCCGTTCACATTTTAGGGAATATAAAAGTTCTTTGCCACCGGGCAAAGAACGTGACTCTAGAAAGGTAACACCAAACGATAAATCTTCACAGACGCCAGCAGGAAGGTTACTACCCATACTTGCGTTAAATACTAAGTCTTTAAGCTCCGAAAAAGAAAGATCCATTAGGAGTATTCAAGTGTAGGCATCCACCAATCGTCATTTTTTTGGTCATTAAGCTCGTTTTTTAGAGGTGCTCCTTGAAATAAATTTACTCTAACCCATCTGTCTGATTTCGGATCAAATTTGGATGCGCCAAAAAAAGATAATTTACAACGTAGCATATCTATAGGTTTGCAGTGTTCATCAATTAAATTATCGTGTATTTCGGAGTAAGGAGCCCAAGCATTCGTTTGTATCCTGCGAATAATAAATCGATGTTCAGGGTGTTTCATTAAAAATTCTGCTAAGATCATATCACCGTGGAAACTTCCAAGATCGGCATGCAAAAAATACACCCTCCTGGCAATATCTAAAGGCCTTTCTAAATCCTGCCCTTCCTCTTCATACCTGTTTCCCAATCTTGGCTCCAGCTTTTCTTGTGAAACGTACCAAAATCTTGATTGATTTTCTTTCAAAGAAAAATCTATTTTCAAAGCCCAAGAGAAGTTCTTTTTTATTAAATTAGCTAACTCATGCACTCTCATTTTAGGGTAGAGCATAGGCAATTTGGTGCTCTCTAAACATAGATCAAGCCCGTCAATCAGATCTCCACCAACTTCCAAAAACAATGAAACGATAAGCTCTTGGCATTCTGTCGAATAATTTTTTGAAATATTAAAAATATTCTTTAAAGAATTGATTTTTAACAATTTTTCTAAGGTAAATTCATTTATTATTGATGCCCACTCAGCTTTTAAAACATCAATTCTTTTCTTCTGTCTATCATCGTCAGTATTCCAAGAGTTAATAAAGACTTTAACTCTAGATGTAAGCTCAATTAATCTTTCGGCCTTTTCCTTAGAAAGCTCTGCTAAATCTACCATCCGCGACAATGCAGTTTCACGAACTTGAAACCAATTATTCAATAAGACAGGATGTTTGACCAAAAATGGAGCCATCCCAAGCCCAGTTGCATTACCAATTCCTAGATATCTTTGAATTTTTTTATCAAGGGGAACAAATTTTTTAGGGTTACGGGCTTTTGCAACATGATTTACTAAGTCTAGTGAAAAGCCTCTAATCAAGTACACGGTGAGCATTTCAAGCTGAAACGGTACAGAAAAGTCCGAAAGTTCACAATGATTTTTTCTATCATCAATGCCGAATTTTCCGTTTCCATACACTGCTGTGGTTCGCATTAAATATCCAATTTTATTTATCAGCTCGCTAGGAGGTTGCATGCCTTCACTTAATGACTGCGCTACCAGCTCAAACATTCTTACAGATTTATTAGCCCTACTCAGAACTAGCTCTGTATTTTTATATCTACCCGCCTCTTGAAAAGGTAACTGCGTTTTAAGCCTTTCAATATCTGAAATTGATGGAACGCCATCAAACAGAGCAAAAGAGGTATCCCAAGCAGATGCAATAACTCTATCAGTCCTTTGTGAAGTCTCTATATGATTAGAAAATGCGATTAAAGCCAGGTTTTTACCAAAGAGGTTCAATTGATAAACCGCACTACCAAATCCGTTTTCATCCATTTTCCAACGCGAACAACTGATGCGCGTTTTTTGCTGTATCATTTTACGGATCAATATTCTTGAAAAAGACAGCCTTGATGGATGGATAGACCCCATTCTTTCCAGTTTCATAACCTCAGAAGGCTTTCTAATATTTGGCTGTGGCGCACACAACTGTTCTTCTTTTTCTATCACCAACTTATATCTCTTTATTAAAAGAATTTTTAAAAAACTTCATCCAGTTGAGTCCCATAATAGAATTAATTTCATCATTATCAAATCCAATATGCTTTAATCCATCCTTAATATTGTTAAAATCTTTGTTTGATTTGAACCAATTAGGCTGAATAGGAAAGCCAGGGTTAGAAGAATCTCCTTCTCCAAAGTCTTTTGTTTTGGTCCATCTTCCATTTCTCATCCACTCCACGATACTATCAGGCTGATTTTGACAAAGATCACTTCCTATCCCAATATTTTTTGATCCAAATTTTTCTGCCGTTTTTGCGATCATTTTACAAAAATCTTTAATAGTACAATCACTTCCATTATGTAAATGGTGAGGATAAAGAGAAAATCCCAGCATACCACCATTTTTAAACATTCGATCTAGAACTTCATCTGACTTATTTCTTAAAGCAGAATGCCAGAAGGCTGGATTAGCATGAGTAATTGCAATCGGCCGTGACGAATTATCAATTGCCTCTAAAGTTGACCGATCAGAAGAATGGCTCATGTCAACAACAATCCCAAGCCTATTCATTTCTTTAATAACTTCTTTCCCCATTCTTGTTAAGCCAGGGTCATTCTTTTCATAACAACCTGTAGCAAGAAGCGATTGATTATTATAAGAAAGCTGCATAAATCGAACACCAAGCTTTTGCCAAACTTCTAACAAAGAAATATCATCTTCTATTGGAGACGGGTTTTGAAAACCAAAAATAATCGCTGTTTTATTATTTTTCTTAGCAGATAATATTTCATCATAGCTACTTGCTTGCACTATATACTCCGAATAACTATTGAAATATTCGTTCCATTTCTCAAGGTTTAAAACAGCTTCCCGAAAGTTTTCATGGTAAGCAATAGTTACGTGGACACAGTCAACTGCACCTTGTCTCATCTGCTCAAAAATTTCCTTAGACCAATTAGCATACTGCAAACAATCTACTGTAAAATTATTGCTTGTTTCCGAGTCAATAGACAAATCAAATCCCCCTGCTGATATCCTTTACTCCATAATAGCTTTAGTCTCTAAGAATTCTTCCAAACCCCACTCAGCCTTCTCTCGCCCATTACCCGATTGCTTAAACCCGCCAAATGGTGCATTAGTTCCCCCGCTACCATAATTAATATGGATTTGACCTGCTCTAATTTGCCTTGCGACACTCCTTAATTTTCTGGGGTCACTACCACATACATAAGCAGAAAGGCCATAACTTGTATCATTCGCAATCTGAACCGCATTATCAATATCTTCATATGGGATTACAGATAAGACGGGGCCGAATATTTCTTCTTGTGCAATTTCCATGGAGTTATTTACATCTCCAAAAACAGTTGGCTTAACAAAATAACCGGCATTAAGCCCTGTAGGCTTGCCTAATCCACCAGTTACTAATTGAGCACCAGCCTTAATCCCAGATTCAATTAACCTTTGTACCTTATCAAATTGAGCTTGACTTACTAGAGGACCAATATCTGTGTCTTCTTTTGTAGGGTCACCAGTTTTCAATTTTTCTGCAACATTTTTTGCAATTTCCAAAGCTTCATGTTGTCGATTCTTTGGCACTATCATTCGAGTTGGCGCATTACAAGACTGTCCAGTATTCTCCATTATTTTTTGTACACCAACAGTGACCGATTGTTCAAACTTTTCATCATCAAAAATTATATTTGGTGATTTTCCTCCAAGTTCCTGACTTACTCTCTTGACCGACTTTGCTGCAGCCTGAGCAACAGCGACCCCTCCCCTCGTTGAACCAGTAAAAGACATCATGTCTACATCCTTATGGTTGGATAAGGCCTCTCCTACAACCGGACCCAAGCCATGTACCATATTAAAAACTCCTTTAGGAACTTTTGCAGTATCCATTATTTCAGCAATTATATTAGCTGATATTGGTGATATTTCGCTTGGCTTCAGAATTGCCGTACACCCTGAGGCAAGACACGGTCCAAGCTTCGATATAGTTTGGTTTATTGGCCAATTCCAAGGTGTGATTAGCCCGCATACTCCAATTGGCTCGTGCCTTACAGTATAGCCATTAAAAGGGTATTCAAATTTATGCTCCTCTAAAACTCTAATTGCTGTCTTTAGATGGTTCATGCCCACAGCAGCTTGTGCACTACGAGAGAGTTTAATCGGCGCTCCCATTTCTTTTGTTATAGCTTCCACAAAATCCTCAAAGCGATTTTCGAATTGGCTTCTTATTTCTTTCAACAGGTCTAAACGCTCAGCTACACTTGTCCGTGCATAGCTTGAAAACGCAGCTTTTGCAGCCTCTACTGCCTTGTCAATATCCTGCTGAGAGCCAACGTTTAGTGTCCCAATAACTGATTCATCAGATGGATTAATAATATCAATTTTTTCATCCTTTACAGGGAAGACCCATTCGCCATTAATGTAGAATTTAGCTAATTTCATTGATTGCACCTTTTCTGTTATATACCAGCTGGATTATCAATAGATTTGCCGAAGGCTTTTAGATCTGAGTATCGATCACCTATTCTATGATGGGGCCTACCGCATGTAGCAGCTCCGAGAGCACACACTATTTCGTCGACATCAGGCGCATCATATATGGAAAACTGAACAGTCAAATAATGTGATCGCCTTCCAGTATCATGCTTATCCATTAATGGTATTTGAATTTGTGTATTTGCTGGACCCCTTGTGTTTGTGAAACCTAGGTAACTCTTTGCACCAACCGCTTCCCTATAAAAGTTTCCAAATTGTAAAGTATGAATAATAGCCGAAGCATGCTCAATTTCACAACTGGTCCCAGCTAATGCTGCCTTCCCGTATGCTTCAATTTTTTCTCCACTACCAACCATTGAAATCAAACGGTCGGTCAAAGCTTTTCCCATCACAGGAGCAATTCTTTTAATTTCTGGTTGCAAGTCCTCTACAAACCCCCGACCTTTCCACGGATTAGATAATACTGCAGCAACACCTATTATGCGAAGAATAGGATTGGCTTCTTTTCCTCCTTCACTGTATATATCTTCATCAAAGGTTACAATCTTTCTCAGTTCTTTAAGCATCTGGAGCTCCTATTCTTTTGCAAATAAAGCACGTAGCGATCATTAAAGATACTTTGTAATTAAGTATCAAAAAAATGTTAATGTAAATTCAATGATACAAGAAATTCATCGATTTTTACAAAAACCTTTTTGTAGTCTTCGACCAATGCCATATGCCTCAAGTTTTGTAAAACACAGACATAGCTATTTTTAAAATTTTTTGCAATTTCTTTTGCAGAATTAGGACCATTAGCGAAATCTTGGTCGCACGTTATTATAAGTGTTGGCTTCCTTTCATGTAGCGATTTAAGGTCAATAGATCCGTAATATAGTATAGGGTAAACTTTTGAATAAATTTCTTTTCTATTGTTATTTACCCAGTTACGTACAAGTTGGATGATATGAGGATTACTTTTCTGAAAAGGAATGCTAAACCATCTTTTTATCGCCGCATCGGTTGTAGACTCTGGGCCCTCGTCTTTCAACAACTTTGCTCTTTCTAAAATTTCATCCCTTTCCTGATCTAACAATCGATTTGGTGAATTTAAAAGAACTAGTGCTTCAACTATGCTTGGGTGTAAAGACGCAAATTTTCGAGAAATCATTGATCCCAGAGAAAACCCAATAAGTATAAATTTTTCTAATTTAATGTGATTGATTATTTGTAGCAGTTGATCTGCAAACAGGTTTAAAGAAATCTCACCTTCAGGATCTTTACTATCACCATGACCAAGAAGATCATATATAAGTACATTATGGTTTTTAAACAATGAAACCTGCCATGACCAGACATCTTGGTTGAGTCCTAAACCATGTATAAAAACAATAGTTTTAAACTTAGGATTCTTAAAAAAATATTTAAAGCAGTTTCCGTTAAAATATTGCCTCTTCATTTCACGACTCAGGTTTATAAGCTACTACTTCTACTTCAACTAAAACATCTACCAAAAGATCGCTGACCACGGCTGATCTAGCAGGTGGATCATGGTCAAAATACTCCCCGTAAATCGAATTAAACCCTGGGAAGTCTTCTTTATTTTTCAGCCAAACCATAGCTTTAATAACATCCTGTAACTCACATCCAGCCTCTATCAAGGTATTTTTAATTTCATCGAGCACTATTCTTGTTTGCTCTTCTATAGAACCTTCAGTTATGACCACACCGTTTTTCATAGGAACTTGACCCGTTAAATACACAAAGTCACCAGCTCTAACGGCCTTAGATAATGACAGCTTTCGTCCATTAATAATCAATGGATCGCCAATAATTTTTTTAGACATTTTATTCACCTATATTGATAGTTAGATTATTCGTAAAAATAACGGTTGTGAAAATAACTTTTTATTTATTATACAATAAATAGTTATTGTTTTTGATCATTTTTCTCTTGTAAACTTAACGGCGAATAAACAGAAAGTGTGAGCAAAAATGGGCAGATTAGAAAACTTTAAAATGTTGATTGATGGAGAGTGGGTCTTATCCTCTGATAATAAGACCTTTGAAAGCTCAAATCCCACAACGGGAGAGAGTTGGTGCACTATACCAGAAGCATCAACAAAGGATGTTAATAGCGCAGTAGAAGCGGCTCACAAAGCATTTATTGATGGACCATGGTCAAAAATGACTCCGACAGAAAGAGGAGAGCATCTCAGAAAATTAGCCGATATACTAGCTAGTAAATCTGAGGAATTGGGTAAAATTGAAACCATAGACACCGGGAAAATGTTAAAGGAAACTAAATGGCAGGCAAAATATATCTCACAATTTTTTAACTTCTTTGCTGGGTGCGCTGATAAAGTCTCTGGTCAAACCTTACCAATTGATAAACCAGATTTATTTGTATTTACAAACAGAGAGCCACTGGGCGTTGTAGCAGCAATTGTTCCTTGGAATTCCCAATTGTTTCTTGTTGCCGTAAAGATTGGTCCAGCATTGGCTGCGGGAAATACTATCGTTTTGAAAGCGTCCGAACACGCATCTGCAGCTATGCTTGCTTTTGGTAAATGCGTTGAAGAAGCGGGTATCCCACCTGGAGTCGTAAATATTATAACAGGCCATGGAGATCCTTGTGGAAAAGAATTAACAAGCCACCCCAAGGTCGCCAGGATTTCGTTTACTGGGGGACCAACTTCTGCGCGTCATGTTATTAGAAATTCTGCTGAAAATTTTGCAGAAGTGTCCTTAGAGCTGGGGGGTAAGTCACCTTTTATTGTATTTGATGATGCGGATATAGAGAACGCAATTAATTGTTCTATAGCTGGAATTTTTGGCGCAACAGGTCAAAGCTGTGTAGCTGGGTCGAGATTATACCTTCAAGAAAATATAGCAGATGAATTTTTAAGCTTAATTGTTAAGCAGGCAAAAAACATAAAAATTGGAGATCCCTTATTGGACGAAACCCAAATGGGCCCTCTATGCACTAGAGGCCAACTCGAAAATATTAAAACTGAGCTTGCGTTTGCTGTTGAAGAAGGTGCAACCTTGTTGTGCGGTGGCAAATCGCCCGAAGGTCTTGGTGAATTGTTTTTCGAGCCAACAATAGTAGACTGCCCTAGTCAGAAACTAAAAATAGTAGATACTGAATTATTTGGACCTGTACTATCCGTAATAAAATTTAAAACTGAAGAAGAGGTCATATCTCTTGCTAATGATACAAAACATGGTTTGGCAGCAGGCATTTTTTCAAAAAGTAATTCTAGGTGTCTAAGAGTAAGTAAGGCAGTTCATGCTGGAATAGTATGGGTTAACACATATAGGGTTGTGTCTCCGATTGCAGAATTTGGAGGATTTAAAAACTCAGGTTATGGTAGAGAAAGTGGTTTTCAAGCGATATATGACTACACTCGACCTAAAACGGTTTGGATGAATATGTCAGATGAACCGGCAGCTAATCCATTTGTAATGAAATAAAGGATAAAGGATTTTTTAGGGGGATAAAGTATATGAAATTTGATTTAGCAATAAATCTAGAAAGAGCAGACAACTCTTTATCAATGAAGGACGTGAAAAACCATACACTAGAGATGGTACAAATGGCTGATCAGAGTGGTTTTAATATTATATGGGCTGCCGAACACCACGCCTTGGAAATGACAATTGCACCAAACCCTTTTCAAATAATTACATGGTGGGCAGAAAATACAAACGATGTAAGGCTCGGTACCGCTGTAGCAGCAGCTCCGTACTGGCATCCAATCAAACTTGCTGGAGAGGCTGCTTTCACCGACCTAATTACTGAGGGTCGCCTTGAATTTGGTATAGGTTCGGGGGCATACCAACGAGAATTTGATCGAATGCACCCAGGACTAAAGCAATCTGATGCATGGAAATATATGCAGGAGAGTCTTCCAGTTATCAAGAAGCTATGGGAAGGAGATTATGAGCATAATGGTGAATTTTGGTCTTTCCCATTATCTACGTCTGTTCCAAAACCTGTGCAAAAAGGTGGTCCCCCTGTATGGGTCGCTGCTAGAGCACCTATAACCTATGACTATGCAGTAAAAAATCATTGCAACATAATGTCTTGGCCTCTAACTAGACCATTTTCAGAAGCAGAGCTCTATAAACAACGCCTTGATGATGCTTTAGAAAGTGCCTCTAATGGCTTCAAACCTATTTTTGCGATGATGAGGCATGCTGCTGTCTATAAAAACAAGGAAGAATCGAGTATCTATGTCAGAGCAATTCAACGTATATTAGGCCAATTTGAAAATTTGTTTAAAAATTTAGGTGACGTTAAAGACGGATTTCCCAAGGAAATTGCTTTGAAAGAACTAGAAAATAGGGAAGAATATAATCCAACTATGCTTGAAGAAAATCTACTGTTTGGAACACCAGACGAGGTTATTAAAAAATTAAAGCGTTATGAAGATCTCGGGGTGGATAATTTTATCTATTACGCATCGATGGGGTTGGATCATGGTTCACAGAAGAGATCACTAGAGTTGTTCTGTGAAGAAGTCCTTCCTGCTTTTCAATAGGAATAAAAAATGACAAGTCATCTAGAGGTAGAAGTAAAAGAAAAAGTACTAGAAATCAAAATCAATAAGCCAAAAGTAAATGCTATAGACCTTAAACTTAGTCAAGATCTTGGAAAAGCTTTTGCGGAATTACGAGATAATCCCGACCTTAGAGTTGGAATAATTACTGGTGAAGGAGATAAGATATTTTCAGCTGGATGGGACCTCAAAGCCGTTAATTCTGGAGAGATGGCGCTAGACAATTGGTGGGAAAAGGCGGACTATGGTGATGGTGGTTTTGCCGGATTAACAGAAAATTGGAATTTGAACAAGCCAGTGATTTGCG
Organism: uncultured Alphaproteobacteria bacterium; assembly: GCA_902540655.1. GTDB lineage: Bacteria > Pseudomonadota > Alphaproteobacteria > Rhodobacterales > Rhodobacteraceae > CACIJG01. The sequence goes on from CACBNQ010000003.1 coordinate 50,279, forward strand.
CTCTAAATGGTCACGCAATTGGTGGCGGTTTTGAGCTTGCAATGTCCTGTGATTTGATTATAGCAGCAGAACACGTTGAATTTGGTCTGCCTGAGATGCCGCTAGGTATTGTTCCTGATGCAGGTGCACTTCAAAGGTTACCTAGAAGAATTCCATACAATATTGCAATGGAAATGTTTTTTCTTGGTCGTAGAATGTCGGCTCAGGAAGCAAAAAGCTTTGGATTGGTAAATAAAGTGGTTGATAAATCCTTACTTTTAGATTCTGCAAGAGAGTGGGCAGAAAAAATGTCGCAGACAGCTCCACTAGCAATGCAAAGCGTAAAGGAAGTTTTAAGAGCGATAGAATGTAAAGCTTTAAAAGAGGCTTTTTCAGAAATGCGGTCAGGCAATTTGTCGACATATTCGAATATGCTTAAATCTGACGATGCAGCTGAAGGTGTGGCGGCGTTTGTTGAAAAAAGAGATCCAAATTTTAAAGGAAAATAGCTTGGAAAGTTTAGATAAGATCTCAACAGTGGCTAGTATTGGAGGCGGACCCATAGGAGCTGGTTGGGCCGCTCACTTTCTTGCCAAAGGCCTAAATGTAAAATGTTATCTGCATTCAGAGAATGAAATAGATGATTATATTTCATTAATCAAAATGGCTTGGGAAACATTAGAAAAATTAGGTATTGATAAAGCAGCATCGTTAGAAAAAATGCAAATTATCACAAATTTAAAAGAGAGCTTAGCCGAGGTCGACTTCGTGCAGGAGAGTATTCCAGAGATATTAAATGTAAAGCAAGATTTTTATTCCCAAATTGATTTATTTTTAAATCCGAACGTTATTATAGCTTCATCAACTTCTGGGCTATTAATTTCAGACATTGTAAAGAACTGCAATACAAAAGATAGAGCAATAGTAGGACATCCTTTTAACCCTCCCTACTTACTACCGCTGGTAGAAGTTGTTGCTGGTGAATACACCAATAAACTATGTGTTGATAAGGCGGTCAGCTTTTATAAAACGGTCGGTAAAGTCCCAATTGTACTTAAAAAAGAGATTCCGGGATTTATTGCAACTCGTTTACAGGAAGCATTGTGGCGAGAGGCGTTACACATGGTCGCAAATGACGAAGCAACTCCTGAACAAATTGATTTAGCACTAATTAATGGGCCAGCACCTAGGATGGCTTACCAAGGTCAATGCATGGCATTTCACGTAGCCTGTGGCGATGGAGGTATGGCTACAAATCTCGACCAATTCGGTCCTGCATTACAATTACCATGGACTAGACTTAAAGCTCCCGAATTAACACAAGAATTACGTGATAAGATGGTTAGTGGGTGTAAAGATATGTCAAAAGGTAAGCATTTTCTTGAAATGGCTAAAGATCGTGATAACGCAATTGCTGCAATTTTGAGTGCCATAAAAAACATTCATCCAAATAAATTATGAGGTTAGCATGAATTTTGAGGTAATAGTGACATGTGCGGTTACAGGAGCCGGTGAGACTGTTGATAAAAGTCCTCATGTTCCAGTGACTCCAAAAGAGGTCGCAAATGCTGCTATCGAAGCTGCGAAAGCAGGTGCGTCTGCAGCCCATGTTCATGTGCGAGATCCAGAAACTGGTAAAGGATCCCGAGATGTAAACTTATTTAAAGAAGCAGTTGACAGAATAAGAGATGATAAAACTGATGTAGTGATAAATCTTACTGCAGGAATGGGCGGTGATTGGGCTCCTGATGAAAATGATTTTTCGATGCCTGGCCCCGGAACGGACATGATTGGTCCTGATGAGAGGCTTGCACATATAGAGATATGTAAGCCAGAAATTTGTTCCTTAGACTGTGGAACCTTGAATTTTGGTGTCAACGATCATTCTATTTATATTTCCACTCTACCTATCCTAAGAAGAATGGCCGAATTGACAAAATCTTGGGGAGTAAAACCAGAATTAGAGGTTTTTGACTTAGGTCATATTAGATTAGCCAAACAGCTAATTGAAGAGGGATTAATTAAAGAACCTCCAATGTTTCAAATATGTTTAGGAATACCGTGGGGTGCTGATCAAAGTGCTGATACTATGAAGGCAATGAAGGATCATCTCCCATCAAATGCAACTTGGTCTGGGTTTGGTATTTCAAGAATGCAAATACCAATGGCCGCAGCAGCAGTCACTATGGGAGGAAATGTTCGTGTTGGCTTAGAGGATAATCTTTATCTTTCAAAAGGCGTGCTTGCTACGAATGGACAATTGGTTGAAAAAGTTATAAAAATAATCACGCTAATGGGTGGAAGAGTTCTTACCCCAGATGAAACAAGAAAAAAGCTTTCATTAATAAAAAACTAATTATTGAGATAAACAATGTATGACACTTTAAGCGATTCAAAAATTCTATTAGATACTGTCCAAAAATTTATGGCTGACGAAATTTATCCTCACGAAGACCGTGTGGATAAACTTGGTTATGTTCCCGATGAAATAGGCAAACAAATAGAAGAAAAATCAAAAGAAGTTGGATTATTTGCTGCAAATCTGCCAGAAAAATATGGTGGAGGAGGATTGGATTATTCTTCAATGATGGTCGTTGAAAGAGAGTATGGAAAAACTTCACATGCTTTACATTCATGGATAGCACGTCCTACCGAAATACTTCTAGCCTGCAACGAAAAGCAAATGGAAGAATATCTTTATCCCTGTGTAAAAGGCGATAAACGAGAATTATTTGCATTAACAGAGCCTGACGCGGGCTCTGATATAATGAGTATGAAGTCGAACGCTAAAAAAGAAGGAGCTGACTGGATTTTGAATGGTTCTAAACATTTTATCTCTGGACCATGTATGCCAGATTTTGCGATTGTATTTGCTGCTACAGGAGAAGATGAAACGCCTCGCGGAAAAAGAAAAAGAATTACAGCCTTCTTAGTAGATGTTGGCATTCCCGGATTTGATATTCAAGAGGGTACAAAGTGTATCAGCTACAGGGGATATAAAAATTACCAGTTAAGTTTTAATGACGTAAGGCTTTCTGCTGATAAGATACTAGGTACTGAGGGTAATGGACTTTCATTATCTGGGAAATGGCTTGGCATGGGTCGTATTTGGGTAGGAGCGACTTGTTGTGGTAAGGCAGAACGAATTCTTGATTTAGCTTTAGACTGGGCTGCTCAAAGAAAACAATTTGGCAAGCCAATAGGAACTTTCCAAGCTACAGGTTTCAAGCTAGCAGATATGAAGATGAACTTACGAGCCGCAGACCTATTAGTAAAAGATGCTGTGGACAGGGCTCTGTCTGGTCAAATGATGGATGAGGATGCAGCTATTGTTAAGATTTTCTGTTCAGAAATGCTTAATAAGGTAGCAGATGATACTGTTCAGATTTTTGGAGGAATGGGCTTAATGGAAGAGATGCCTGTTGAAAGGCTTTGGAGAGACTCACGTTTGGAAAGAATTTGGGATGGAACCTCTGAAATACAAAGGCATATTGTAACACGCTCAATGCTTAGACCTCTTGGGGCATGATTTTAAACTCTTTTAAAAGAATTGATCGTTTTTTTAAAGCAAAGTCAGTCGTTTTTATCGGTGGCAAAGACATATTTGTTCCCATAAGGGAGTTAAAAAGAAGAGGTTATAAGGGGAAAATATTTGTTGTTAACCCAACCAGAAATAAAATTGATAATTATAAATGTTTAAGAAAGGTTTCTGACCTTCCGTTGAGTCCGGATGCTGCGTTCATCGCTGTGCCTGCTAAAGAGGTTATTTCAACTGTAAGAGCTCTTAAAGCCATTAGGTGCAAGGGAATAGTATGTTATTCGGCAGGGTTTAAAGAAATCGGTAAGACTGGAAAATACCTTGAGGATAGACTAATTAAGGAATGCGGTGATACCCCGTTAATTGGGCCTAATTGTTATGGATTTATTAATTTTTCTGACAACCTTGCACTTTGGCCGTTTTCACACAAAGGCAAACATTGCAAAAAGGGAATTGCGCTTATTACTCAAAGTGGAATGCTATCATCAGATATTATTATGGCGACTAGATCACTTCCAATTAGCTTTATGGTATCCGCGGGGAATCAAGCTGTAACAAAGATTGAAGACTTAATTCACTATTTCAGCAGAAAGACAAATGTGTCCTGCATTGCTATACACATCGAAGGAATTTCTGATTTAACTAGATTTGTGGAGGCCTCAAAATTTTCATTTAATGCAGGAAAACCTATTATTGTTTACAAATCTGGTAAATCACAAATTGGTAAAAGGATTGCTAAAAGCCATACCGGATCTCTTTCCGGAAATAATGAAATGTATTCTGCACTTTTTAAGCAATTGGCTATCACGGAAGTGCATGACCCAATACAATTGCTTGAAACAGCTAAATTATTTAGTATTTCGAGCCCAATAAAAACAAATAAAATTTTAGCACTTACCTGTTCTGGAGGTGGAGCTGCAATGGTTGCAGATAACGCAGAAGATTTAGAATTAAAGTTACCAAACTTTAGAAAAAGTCAGAAAAAATCACTGGACAAAGTGTTACCAAAAATAGCAACGATATCAAACCCCTTGGATTACACAACTCCCATATGGGGTATTCCAGAAAAGACAGGTCCAGTATTTAAAAACGCATTGAAAAACGACTATTCCACAGCAATTTTGGTACAGGATTTTCCTCATACGCAAATAAACGATACTGAACAACTCTATTTAAACGATACAAAGGCTTTTATAGATGAGAGTAAACTCGTTGGTCTTACTCCCATTATCTGTTCAACTCTGCCTGAAAATATAAATGAAAATGTTGGCAATAAGATTTTGAGGTTAGGTGGTGTCCCAATGCAGGGCATATATAACTGTTTAAACGCAGTAAGACACCTTCTAGATTACAATAATTTCAGTGATAAAAAAGAGTTACAAAAATTTAAGCTAGCGCAACGCAAAAATGATAAATTTCTAAACGCAAACGAGTACCAAGGAAAAATTAGTATTAGAGCACAAGGAATAAAGGTTCCCAATGCTCAGCTTGTAAAAAATATAAAAGATTTAGAAAAAGTAAAAATTAAATTTCCAATCGCTTTAAAGTTTACTAGCTCAAAAATTTTACATAAGACCGAGTTAGGAGCTGTTAAATTAAACATTAATAGTCGAATGGAGCTCGTATCAAAATATCATGAAATTAAAAAATCATTGGGCTTAAAGGCGATTAATAATGGTATATTTTTTATTGAAGAAATGCTTCCAGCTCCAATTGCAGAAATGTTTTTAAGCATTCGAAGTGACAAAACATTTGGTAATGTATTAGTTGTTGGAATGGGAGGAGCATTAACTGAATTATACAGGGATACAAAAACTTTTATATTACCTGTATCAAAAAAATATATTTCACAAGAAATTAAAAAAATGAAATTTTTCAATATAATCAATGGCTTTCGTAATAATAGTAAAGTAAAATTAAATATGATTATAAATGAAATATTTAAAATAGCAGATTTTCATAACCAAGAAGAAAATGGGTGCGCATCAATAGAGATAAATCCATTTTTTGTATACGAAGATAGCATGATAGCAGCTGATTGTGTTTTAAGTCGAAAAATATAAGATCCTATTTATATTTTTCTTTATTTCTAGAAGCTTTCTCTTTGAAAAGTGCACCTATAGCTGCGTCTAATGTGACTTTTCCTATTTTTTTACCTTTATCATCGACGACGCTACACTCATTGTTCTTTTCATTATTTAAGACCTTTAAAGCGTCTTCGAGAGAACAAGAGCTATCTAAAGAAGTGCCTTCACTACTACCTTTTTGCATAATGGATTTAACTTCAATTACTTTCCCACGGTTAATATCTTTAATGAAATCAGAGATATAGTCATCGGCTGGCTTCATAATTATTTGTTGAGGATCACCTTTTTGAATAATCTTTCCATCCCTCAATATTGCAATGTTATCTCCAATTCTGAGCGCTTCATCTAAATCGTGCGTAATAAAGATAATTGTCTTATGTAAATCTTTTTGAAGTTCTAAAAGAATATTTTGCATGTCAGTTCTTATTAAAGGGTCTAAGGCTGAAAATGCTTCATCCATCAATAATATGGGAGCATCTGTTGCCAATGCTCTAGCCAAACCAACTCTCTGTTGCATACCACCGGAAAGTTGAGCAGGATATCTTTCCTCAAAACCTGATAATCCCACACTCTCAATCCACTTATGACTTTTCTCCTTCGCTATACTCTCTTGCTCTCCTTGGATGGTCAGGCCATACGCAACGTTTTGCGCTACTGTTTTATGCGGTAATAGAGCAAACTTTTGAAAAACCATAGACGTCTTTTTTCGTCTGAATTCACGCAACTGAAGTTGTGACATGGAAAGAATATCCTCATCATCTACGGTAATTGCGCCTGCTGTAGGTTCAATCAAACGATTGATATGTCTTATCAGAGTTGACTTTCCAGAGCCTGATAGTCCCATAATCACTTGTATTCTTTGTTCAGGAATATCTAAATTAATATTGTTTAGTCCAAGGACATGACTATGATTATCCAATAGCTCCTGTTTTGACATCCCATTTTTTACAGGGTCTATAAAAGATTTACCTCTAGGACCAAAGATTTTATAGAGATTTTCTATTTTAAGCTTCGTTTTACTCATGCTCTTTTCCGTACCGATGAGCCTGAAGTCTTTGTCCGTATCGCTGTGATACCCTATCAAAAATTATTGCCAACGCGACAATTGCTAAACCGTTCATCAAGCCGAGTGTTAAATATTGATTTTGAACAGCTTGCAGAACCGGCATACCTAACCCTTTAACACCAATCATTGAAGCTATAACAACCATTGCAAGCGCCATCATGATAGTTTGGTTTACTCCAGCAAAAATATTTGGTAATGCCAAGGGGATTTGAACCGAAAAGAGCTTTTGTCTGTAGCTAGAGCCAAAAGCATCTGCAGCCTCAAGAATTTCTTTATCCACAAGCCTTATACCTAGATTAGTTAAACGAATAATTGGAGGTATAGCGTATACACAGACAGCTATTAATCCCGGTACTCTTCCAATGCCTAAAAGCATTACAACGGGTAACAAGTATACGAAGATTGGAATAGTTTGCATTAAATCTAAAATTGGTGTTATAGCACTTTGCACGCGATCGTAGCGCGACATTAATATTCCAATTGGGATTCCGACTGCTATACAAATAAGTGTAGAGACAGATATTAATGAAATAGTTGCCATCATATCTTTCCACATTCCAAAATAACCAATTAACATAAAAGAAACTACAGAGCCTAAAGCCAGTTTCCAGCTTCTAGACCCCAGATATGCAAGCCCCGCGACTATTAAAAGTATAATTGGCCATGGAGTTGCTATTAAGAGTTTTTCTAACCAGACTAAGAAGAAATACAGGGGATCAAAGAATGCTTCAATAGCATCTCCATTTGACCTAGACCATTCTCTAAAAGATCCATCAATACCTTTTTTCAGATCTCTTAGGTCTCGTTTGCCCAAACTCGGAAACTCCGACAGCCAATCCATGAGGTACCCTTATCAAAAAATTAAAAAAAAAGTCGCCTCAGTTACCCGAGGCGACTTGAATAAACATATATTTTTAGAGAGATGCCTTAACCTTCTTAGCGACGTCTGCAGACACCCAAGGTGTCCAAACATCTTCATATTCGATTAAAAACTCAACAGCTGCATCTGGACCATTTGCTTGGTTGTCTTCCATATACACCAACATTTTGTTCATAATTGGACCTGGGAAAATACGTTTTGCAAAATAACCCATAGCATCTGCTCCTGCAGATTCTTTGAAGTTTGTAGTCACAATAGTGTGAACTTCTGACTTAGTCCAAGCTGATGGCTTTGGATCAGCACAGTCTTGTTCAGCTTTTGCAATACATCCATCCCAGTTTTCTGCACCAGCAAAGGGCACTCCAAACGGAACAAGCTGCATATTAAATTTTCCAATAGGAGCTGTTGGAGCCCAATAATACCCAAACCAGTTATCTCCTCTTTGTACAGCTTTTGCCATTGATGCATCAAGACCAGCTTGTGAACCTGGGTCAACTAAGATCCAGCCTTTATCTTCCATTTTGAACGCTCTAAAGAGGTTTATGTTTGAAAGTTGGCATCCCCATCCTGCGGGACATCCAATGAATTCACCTTTTGAAGGATCCTCTTTTGCAGGGAAAAGATCTGGTCTCTCAAGAATATCTAAAACAGTCTTTAGACCTGGGTTCTTTGTAAGCACGTAATCTGGCACCCACCATCCTTCTCCAAGGTCAGTGATTGGCATTTCTCTTGCTGAATGCAATCTTCCTTCGTCCATTGCCTTGAAAAGTGGTTCCCTAACCGCGTTTATCCATAATTCGGCAGCAACGTCAGGTTGTCCCTTCTCATTCATAGATGCAAAAGTCGTAGTAGTTGCACCGGCAACCATTTCGATTTCGCAGCCATAACCCTCTTCAAGGATAATTTTATCGACATTTGCCATTAGTGTAGCTGATGGCCAGTTCATATCAGCCATTGAAATTGATCCACATGCCGCGTAGACATTTGTGGCTAAAGCCATAGTGCCAGCAACGACAGTTGACATCAAAAATTTATACATATCTCTTTCCTTCCATTTTAGGTCATACGTTAAAGACCAAGATTTGTTTATACCAAGGCTACCCGTTTCATTAAGCTCTTGTCAATAGCAACAACCTTTTTTAGTAGCCAGCTTTACAATTGCAACCCAATATTCATTCAATTATTGAGATAGTACTTTAAAAAATGCTTGAAAAAGCGCTGGTTTGTTTTAGGATGAATTGAGAGGTCGGTCGCTAGCCCTCTATAAAAAAAGGCCTTAAATGTTTTCGGAGGCCATAGTGACATTGTTCAATTTAATATTTTCTAAGCTTAACAACAAGAAAACCACTTATAGTGTGGGTCAGAGGCTATACTCAAGAACAAAACGCAATGCCCTCCTTCTAGAAAAAGAAATCTTTGTAAATGACATAAAGCATTTTCGTGTAAGCATTGAGGGTGCGCCAATAAAAAAAGCTGTCATTTTAAGTGAGAATGCTTTACAAAATGACAAATATAAAGAATTTGAAAATAGATCAAAAATAGAAAAACTTTTTTGATTTTCTTTGTCTTTAAACCTTAGTTTACTTCTAACGATCAGGGGTCAGCATTATCACGTCATCTGTTAGGCCTTCTTTTCTGACATCTACCTTACTTAACTTCCCAGACCCAGTTTTTCTGATGCTGTCTATAAACCTGATATACTTTGGAACAGCAAATCTAGGTAGCTTTTCTTGACAAAAGAGCAGAAATTTCTCGTTATCTATTTTGTCTCCTTTATTTTTAACAATGCAAACGAGGACTTCATCCTCACCGCCTGATTTTTCTGTTTTTACCCCTATTGCTGCACTTTCATCCACTTGCGGATATGAATTAATAACTTGTTCCAACTCAAAAGCAGAAATGTTCTCGCCTCTACGCCTGATGCAGTCCTTTATTCTATCAAAATAATGCATCCTTCCCTTTTCATCAAAATAGCACGCATCGCCAGTGTGAAACCATAAATTTCGCCAAGACTCTAAAGTTTTCTCTGGCATTTTATAATAACCTGCAGAAAAGATACCTGGGTGCTTAGGCCTTATAAGAAGTTCTCCAATTTTATTACTGGGTAGAGTTTCATCGTTTTCAGGATTAGCTATTTTGACCTCATATAATTCGCCAATTGGATAGCCTGCGCAGCCAGGAATAGTCTTGTCACTAGAGATTTGCTCATAGAAACTCATTCCACTTTCGGTCATACCAAAACCTTGGAAAAACTTTATATCAAATCGTTTCTCAAATTTATCGGCCCACTCGGCACCAATGGGAACGGCTCCTATATGCCTCAAAGAATGATCTCTATCAAAACCACTGTTAGCAGTATTGAAAATAAATTCAGTCATGACGCCTAGTAGATTTGTTACAGTTGCTTTACAATTAATAATATCCTGCAACCATTTGTTGGGACTGAACCTTTCTATACAGTAAACATTCATACCCGCGTAGAGAGCAGCAAAACATTGAATACTTAACGCATTGATATGGAAAAGTGGCATGCAAATGTAATAGGTATCTTCAGTGGTTAAATGTTGAACCTCCGCGCTTATAATTGAATACGAAAAAAAATGCCCGTGTGTTAATAAGACTCCCTTAGATGGCCCAGTAGTACCAGACGTATACATTATCGCACAAATTTTATGAATTGACGCAGTCTTCAGTAGACCTATATCGCTAGCACGACTAGGAGAGTCAAAGCATGATTGAAAGGTGATATCCGCTTCTGAATGGAGAGCCATTGGCACTAATTTTTTATCAAAAGATTTAGTTACTATAGTGCTTTTAAGTTTATTTTTTTGTGGTTTGACATCTTTAAAAACATCAAGCAACATATTGTCAATTATAACTATTTTAGGATCAGAATTAAGAAACTGATGCTCTAAGAATTGCCCTCTTAATTCTGTATTTATAGGAACAAAAACAGCCCCGATCTTCATTACGGCAAATAGAGAAATAAGAAATTCTGGACTATTTTTTAGAAGACAAAAGACATTTTCGTCCTCTTTAAGTCCGATATCTAAAAGTTTATAAGCTAATTTATCTGACTGCTCATCAAGCAATTTAAACGAGAGAGAAGTGCCGGAGTCAAATCTAATGAATTCTTTGTCCCCATATTCAGACGCTCTGATCTTTAACAACTTCAAAATATTCCAATTTGATTTCTCTGCAAAAACACCTCTTTCTTTCATAATTAAACTCCGTACCACAAAATAGCTTTAAATTATTATTTTATTTATTTGTCGGTGTTAGAATACAGCGCATTATATACTACAGCAAAGCAAATTAAAGATCCTCCTAGAATAGTATTGAGTAAAACCTTTTCCCCTATAAAAATCCATACCCAAACCGGTCCCAAAAATACCTCTCCAAGCATTAGTATGGTTAGTTGCGTTGCAGGAACAAATTTTGAGCCTAAAGTATATAAAACAAGGCCACCACCTACCTGGAAGACACCTAAAATGAAAATAATGAAGAAGTCTTTGCTGATAAGCTGAAAACTATAATTTGAAAACAATATAATTAAGAAAGCAACAGAGGATGCGATGATCCCAGAAGCGAAAACAGATGGCAACATTTGCATATGTTTGTTTAGTCTTAGATTGATAGTAAAAAAAGAAAAGCCGATGGCTGAAATAATAGCGGATAAGTTTCCTTTCCAATCACCGCCACCAAAACCACCCCAAATCATAATAACGACGCCCGTAAAAGCAATGGCAATGGACAGCAATGTTTTGATTGATATTGTTTCTCTTAGAAATATTGGTGACAAAATAGCTGTAAATATTGGGGCACAAGCAAATAATAGAAGAGCATTTGCTGCTGATGTAATTAATAAAGCGTAAATTCCTCCTATATATGCAAAAAATAGTGCAGTACCACCAGACAAATAAGACACCCAGTTTTTTAAAAGAAGAAAAAAGTTAAACCTGAAAAAAAAACGGAGCAAAAACCCAATAAGAATTGAAATAAAAATTGAACGAAAAAATAATATTTCAAACGCATTGGCCTGCTCAATGCTCTTGATACTTAATCCTATAGTGGACCAAAGTATTCCTGCGGTAACAGCTAAAAGAATACCAAAACTCTTATCTGTCATAGTCTTCTAAAATTTGCAATATTCTCATTAATCTTTTCTCAAATAGACAAAGAACCTCTAATAGCTTTAAGTAATAAAGTAAACATGATAATCTTTCCGTAGGGGTAAATGAAATGGCAGGAAAAGAATTTTTAGAGTCGATTGAAATCAATTTCAAGCAAGCTATAAAATTTTTAAACAGTAATAAATCACAGAGTGCTTTAACTGACGATCTTGCAGAACAAATTATGCAGGCAAATTCAACTTATTTAGTAAGATTTGGCGTTAGATTAAGGAATAAAGTTTATACATTTCAAGGATATAGATCAGTACACTCCGATCACTTTGAACCTGTGAAAGGCGGCATAAGGTACGATTTAGAAGTAAATCAAGAGGAAGTTGAGGCTTTAGCAGCTCTTATGACTTATAAGTGTTCGCTTGTTGAGGTACCTTTCGGGGGATCAAAAGGAGGTCTAATCATTGACCCAAAAAAATGGAGTACCGAAGAGCTAGAAAAAATTACCCGACGGTTTACTCAAGAACTGGCTAAAAGAGATTTAATTCATCCATCACAGAATGTACCAGCACCTGATGTGGGAACTGGGGAACGAGAAATGGCCTGGATGGCAGACGAATATAGGAGGTTGAACCCCACGGATTTAAATGCTTGGGCCTGCGTTACTGGAAAACCTGTAAGCAAGGGAGGGATTGCTGGCAGAACTGAAGCTACGGGGCGTGGTGTAAAATACGCACTAAACGCATTCTTTGACTGTAAAATTGATTTAGAAAAGACTGGGCTCTCACCAGGGTTAAGTGGAAAGCGAGTAATAGTACAGGGTCTAGGTAATGTTGGTTATCATGCTGCACTATTTTTATCGAAAGAGGATGGTGCAAAAATAACTCATGTTTTGGAACGGGATGGAGCTATAATAAATGAACAAGGGATCGATATCCAGGAATTACGAGACAATATAATAAAAAATGGCTCAATAAAAGGCTATCCAGGGTTTACCGACAAAGGGCCAGAGCTTCTGGAAGCTGATGCCGATATTTTGATTCCCGCAGCAATGGAGTTGGTAATAACTGAAGAAAATGCTGCAAGAATTAAGGCTCCTCTAATCATTGAAGCAGCAAACGGACCAATATCGTCCAATGCTGATAAGATATTGAATAAAAATAGTAAAATCATTATTCCAGATTTATATGCTAATGCTGGAGGGGTTACAGTTAGCTACTTCGAATGGATCAAAAATTTAAGCAGAATAAGATTTGGTAGACTACAAAGACGTGCGCAAGAAAACCAACTGTCTTCTTTAATTAGTGGAATTGAGTCTATGACCAAGGAAAAGTTTTCTGACGAGTTTAAAAAAGAGATTGTTAAAGGCGATTCAGAGCTTGATTTAGTAAGATCAGGACTAGAAGATACCATGCGAACCACGTATGATGTAATAAGTGCTCGTTGGAACTCAGATACAGATATTCCTGACCTGCGCACTGCTGCTATGATGGTTTCGATTAGTAGAATAGCCAGCACCTATTCAACGTTAGGTATTTGATAAACTATAAATGTGTATGCAATCTAATCGCTTACATTCTTCTTTCTCTGATATCAGAAATAATTAGTTCAAGCTCCTCTAAAGGTATAAAGCCTGGAAAAAATTTACCCTCGATAATAAATAGGGGTGTACCAGAAAAGCCTATTCGTCTTGCTAGTGCGGTAGATTTTGCTATATGGTTTATTACGAATTCACTTTCCATATCTTTTTTCAAGCTAGCGATATCAATCTCTAAATTTTTTGCTATTTCAAAAATTTTAGTCTCAGTTAGACTACCTTCCTTCATAAGCCGCCAATGATATTCTTTGTACTTGCCTTGTGCAATTGATGCTAAAGCCGCTTTTGCAGCAATAACACTATTATTGTTTAAAATAGGCCACTCGCGTGGAATAAATTTTATGTTCTCATCAGATTTTATTAAATCTTGAAGATCCTTTGCGGCCGTTTTGCAATACGGACAGTTATAATCAAAGAATTCAACAAGCGTAATATCTCCGGTTGGATTACCAATAACAACTGTATCTTCAGTGTCAGTCAGTTCTGAACTATATTCTCTGATAAGATTTGAGACATTATCATTTCTTTGCTGTTCTTCCCTAGCTTGAAGAATCCTAGAAGCCTCTCGCAGTATTTCAGGATTTTCGAGCAATGCTTCCAGTGCTAACTTTTTTATTGTTGCCATCTCATTTTCTGAAAAGCTGTTGTTTCTTTTATCTTGAGCAAATAAAGGTATGGTTACAAAAACATAAACTACGAAAAAGATGGTGTATGAGATACATTTAAGCTTCATAAGCATTAGGAACTAAGACTCCCAATCTTATGAAATAGTTGCCGATATGCCTCCTGCCCTTTATAAAAACTAGATAATCGGAAAAATTCATTAGGCGCATGCCAGTTTTCGTCATTAAGTTGAAAAGAAAATGTTGTTGTATAGACGCCTAAAAATCGGTAAAAAGCAGAAAGAATGGGAATTGAGCCTCCAACTCTTATAATGTATGGATCTTTTCCATAAATATTTTTAAGCACCTCTTTTGCCAATTTCATCGAATTCAAGTCACTGGGGATTAATAAGGGATCGCCTTGATCTTGAAGCGGTATAACCTTACCAATGACTCCCGATGGCAGATGTTTTTCAACATGTTTCTCAATCTTTTTAAGTATCTCTTTTGGTTTTTGATCTGCTACTAAACGACAAGTTATTTTTGCAAAGGCTTTGGAAGGTAGAACCGTTTTAGTACCTGCTCCTTGATAACCACCCGAAATACCATTTAAATCAATAGTAGGGCGTGCGCTTACTCGCTCTAATGGTGTATAGGCAATTTCACCATCTAAACAAATGGCGCCTGTCTGTTCTACAAATTTTTTCTCATCAAAAGGAACTCTTGATATCTCCTCTTTGTCTTTAGAAGTAAGAGGAACAACTTCATCATAAAAACCTTCAACAGCGATCTCTCCGTTATCATTCTTCATGGAAGCGATCAATTGTGATAATGCCATTACAGGATTTGCAATCGCCGCACCATACAATCCCGAATGCTTGTCGGTATCTGGACCAGTTACCTCAATATCAAAACCTAATATACCTTTATAAGCTACTGCCAATTCACACTCATCTTCAGAAAACTGACCACCATCAGCTGAAAAAATCATGTCACAGGTCAGTTTGTCAACATTTTTGGAGACAAATTCAGGCATGTTTGGTGAGGCCACTTCTTCTTCCCCTTCAAAAATGAATTTGATGTTGAAGGGGAAAGTCTCCGACGTTTTAAATATTGACTCAAACACAACGATAGGTATGAACATGGAACCCTTATCATCAGAAGCTCCTCTCCCAAAAATTTTATTATCTTTAATAATCGGTTTGAAGGGATCAATATCCCACAATTCAAGCGGATCTACAGGTTGAACATCATAATGACCATATATAAGTACCGTAGGTTTATCACTTCCGGCATGCAACCAATCACCATAAACTGCAGGTTGCCCACCAGTATCCATTAGCTCCACATTGTCTATGCCAGCTTTTAACATTCGCTCTTTTAACCAGGCCGCAGCTCTTTGAACGTCTTTAGAATGTTCTGGCAAAGCAGCAATCGAAGGTATAGATATAAAATCTAACAAATCATTATTAAATTTTTCTCTATTTTCTGTTAGATATTTTTGATCATTTTTCATTATTTAAGCACCTTCTTACTATCTATCCTAGACAACTTAATATGTTATACGTTCAAATTTATTTAAAGTAACTTTTTTATTAAGTAAACGAAGTTAGTTTATCTAAACAAACATTAATAAAGCAACCCTCATACTCAATCAGTATTTAATTGTAATAGAAACTAACCGAATGTTTAGCCTCAGCAAAAAATAACCATCTTGAAAAATAAATTCCTACAAAATGAATGCCTATCACAAAAACGCTTACACTAAAGTTACTAGGAAACATTAAAATTAATAACATTGGCAAAACAAATGCCGCAAAGAAAGAGATATATCTTATTTTTATCGCATGTTTCCTAGCAACTTTATAAACCATCTCATTAAGCAAATAATTTCTATTAGTATGAGCAACATCAAAAGCTCTGATATCTTCATTTTTACTAAATCCCAAAGCGGTACCAACACTCGTTTCTTTATATATAAAACTTTGGTCAGCAATATACCAAAACAAGACTTGAAGAACTGCAAAAATCAATAGCAAAACTAAGCTAGCGTAATCCAATAATAGAATTGAGCCACCTGCCAAAGCTGTAAAAATAAAAAGAGCAGGCGTTAACAAATTATTCCAAGATGGCACGGTTTTTAACTGTGCATAAATCATGGAAGTAGTAAAAATAGTAAATAAAGATAAAAGAAATAATATAATGCCAACCTCGTTGATATATCGATTTTGTACAAAAACCCAACCAATGTTTCCTACAACAATCGATAGGCAGAAGATCGAGGAAATTGCCTCTCGACTTAACCAGCTAGTTTGCCATTGAGACATGGATTTGATTGCATTTTTTTTGTTTGCAAGATGAAAAAAAGAGGAAATCAATCCAATAATTGAAAAAAAAAGACCAATTACAGAAAAAATCACAATATCAACCGTGCTGATCTGATTCAAAAATTGTAGCAGTCCAACAATTGAAATCAGCCCAAAACCGAAACCAGAAAGAACAGTAAAAAGGATTATTGATGGAGCAGGATGCATTAGAATTTACTAAGAGCTCTATCCACCCAACCAAGTAGCCCTGTAGCATCTGTTTCCTCCTCAACAACTGACCCAACAGAGCTGACAGAATTCTTAGACTTTATTCTAGGAAGTAGATATTTATTAACTGGTTTTGTTTGCATTTCAGGCATAAGATCAACTCCACCTCTCTCTTTGACCTTCTTTGAAACATCTGAATTAGGGTCATTGAAATCACCAAATGCTCTTGCGCCAGTGGGACAACTCTTTACACACACAGGCACTCTGTCCTCTGGTGGAAGCTCTTCACTATAAATTCTATCAACACACAAAGTACACTTTTTCATCACACCGCTCACTAAATCTAGCTCTCGAGCTCCATAGGGACACGCCCAAGCACAAAGCCCACAGCCCATGCAATCATATTCATTTACAAGAACTATCCCATCTTCTTCTCTCTTGTAACTTGCTCCTGTCGGGCAAACAGTCACACAAGGTGCATCTTCACAGTGAAGGCAAGATCTTGGAAAGTAAAACGTCTCAGCTTCATTCGTACAGCTGTTTTCTCTCTCATATGAATGAACTCGATTTAAAAAAGTACCAACTGGACCCTTCTGATGAGAGTTGATATCACTTAACTGCTTTTCGCCTCCTGATGAATTCCACTCTTTACAACTCACTACACATCCGTGACATCCAACACAAGTATCAAGATCAATTAAAAGCCCTAATTTTTTATCTTCGCATTTAGGTAATTTTGTCAATTCTTACTCATTTCTTTTTATCTACCCCAACATTTACAGGAGAGCTCAATACTGGAAACTGCGGGAGAGATACGTTACTGGGGTTGTCCACCTTCTCAATGTTAACTAATAGGTCATACCATGCAGCTTGTCCAGTAATAGGATCAGAATTACTATATCTGTAGCCGCTATCATTCTTGGGCAAGAGATCAGAAATGAGGTGATTTATTATAAAACCTTTATTAGCCTCCTCCACATTTTCATCTAGAGCCCAAGATCCTTTTCTTTTGCCAATTGCGTTCCATGTCCATACTGTATCTTCATTCTGGCTCTTCATAAGCGCAACCGGAACAACTATTGATGAATTTTCCGACGTTAATCTAGCCCAGTCTCCATCTTTAAAATTCTTTTCTTTCCAAATACCTTTAGACACAAATAATTTGTTAGAACCATGAATTTGTCTCAACCAAACATTCTGACTGCCCCAACTATGATACATCGCTGCGGGTCTCTGTGTAATTGCATGTATAGGATATTGTTTGACTTTTTTTGGATCATGATTTGACCACCAAATTGGTAATGGATCCATTTTTTCGTCAATTCTTTTATACAAATGCTCCTGAGGTTTCAAATTAACTGGCAATTGGTGGTAATTTTGCAACTTTGCTAGTGGTTCTAAATAGATTTGAAAGACAAAAGGCTCTTCTTTATCGTAGAAACCCATTTCAACAGCCCACTTTTGATATGCTTTATTCCATGGTTTATAATATTGAGCTTCGTCGGGTATTTTTTCACTCCAAAAACCGCCATTCTTTATATAATTGTCAATTTGATTTAAGCTAATGTCTCCTCGGCCACAATCTGTATTAGTCTCACCTCTAAATCCTGCTAAAGGCCCAATGCCCGGGCGTCTCTGATGCCTCTGCATGTAATCAGCGTAATCCTCATATAATGGCCGCTTGTCGCTGTCTACCATTCCTGGTAGCTCCAGCATAACGCCAAGTTGCAGCAAAACATCTTGAAAACTTCTCACATCTCTATCTGGCTTAACAACTGGCCAGCGTATTGCATCACTAACTTGATCCGGCTCACCTATAGGCCGATCCAATAACGATATACAATCATATCTTTCTAAATATGTCGTATCTGGCAAAATAAGATCAGCATAGGCAACAGTCTCCGAGTAATAGCTATCGGAGTATATTATCCTAGGGATTCTATACGCGCCTGAGTCAGGGTCTCGTTCTGTTAATTTCTTGATTGTTTCCTCGGTATTCATAGAGGAATTCCATGCCATATTTGCCATGTAGAGAAATAACGTATCTATTTTATAAGGATCTCCACTGTGACAATTAGATATTACAGTATGCATTAATCCATGTGAAGACATAGGGTTTTCCCATGTAAAACCTTTATCAATTCTTGCTGGCTTACCATCCTTAGTATAAGCTAAGTCTTCGGGTCCACTTATATATCCAAGATGAGGTCCATCTAATTCACTATCAGGACTAAATTTAAAATGTGGTCTAGGGTGCGCATCAAACGGCTTAGGATAAGGCGGTTTATACCGAAATCCGCCTGGAACATCAACGCTACCAATTAAAATTTGAAGCAAGTGTATAGCTCGGCAGGTTTGAAATCCATTGGAGTGCGCTGAAATACCTCTCATCGCATGGAAACTAACCGGCCTGCCGGTGAACCCCAACCTTTTTTTCCCTCTAAAGTCCACCCAACTTTGATCAATGTATATTGACTTGTTAAACGCAGTTATAGCTATATCATCGGCCAACCTTAATATTTGCTCTTCCTTCAATCCGCACTGCGGTGCAACTAATTTTGGAGAATATGCGTTATCCAAATATTTTTCAGTTAACAAACTAAATACAGTCTTATAGGAACCATCTTCATTTGAATAAGACTTGGTCAAAGATGGCCTCACTCCCTTATCTGAAAATCTCTTTAATTCACCAGAAAAATGATCTATCACAAGAGGACAGCCTTCTTTATCTCTTAAAAACAATCCCTTGCTATCATTAGTTGATGTAACACTCACAAGGAATGGTGAATTTGTAAAACTTTGCAAATAATCTAAATCAATTTTTTTCTTTTTAAGCAGCGTATGCACAATCGAAAGAACCAAGAGGCCATCGGTTCCTGGGCGTATCCCTAACCATTGATCTGCAACTGAATTATAGCCAGTCCTTACTGGATTAATTGCGATAACTTTTGCACCTCTATTTTTCAACTTTCCTAACCCTCTTTTAATAGGATTACTGTCATGATCTTCTGCCACACCAAAAAGAAGCATTAGCTCTGTTTTATCCCAATCAGGAGAACCAAATTCCCAAAATGAACCTCCCATAGTATAAATACCTGCAGCAGCCATATTTACAGAACAAAAGCCGCCATGAGCTGCGTAGTTGGGTGTGCCAAACTTTTGTGCCCACCAACCAGTAAATGACTGAGATTGATCTCGACCAGTATAAAAGACAAGTTTTTCTGGCGATTTTTTACGAATGGGAGATAACCACTCAACCGCTATCTTAAGAGCCTCATCCCAGGATATCTCTTCAAACTTCCCCTCTCCACGCTCACCAACCCTACGTAGTGGCTTTTTTAGCCTAGAGGCTGCTTTATGCTGAAAAATACCAGAAGCACCTTTCGCACATAAAACACCCTTATTTACTGGATGATCTCTATTACCTTCTATATGAACGACTTCATTGTCTTTTATATGCACATCAATGCCACAGCGACACGCACACATATAACAAGTTGTTTTAGAAACTTTTACAAGGCTTTCAGTGGCGTAAACTTCTTTATCCATATTTTTCTTTTAGATTAATCTTTAGTATTTATTTCTATTAATTGTTGGTCTTCATCGACCATTTCGCCTTCAACTACAAAAATAGAGACAACCGAGCCAGAAACATTTGAAACAACGGGGATTTCCATTTTCATAGATTCAATAACTATCACGTCTTGACCAGATTCAACAACATCCCCAACTTTACAATTAATTTTCCAAATCGATCCTGATATTTCTGACAAAAGAATAGCTCTTCCCACAGTGTTTCCCCTCAATAAATGAATTACAACCTAACGTAATTAAAAAATATTTAAAAGATTTAAAAAAAATATTAACATAAAAATTGTATTGGGAGAGTCAAATGCGGGCACCTTCTTTTAAAAATAAAATAAATCCTGGCAAGGCTCCAGAAAAAATCAATGTTTTTTCTGAACCGACAGAACTAGCTCTAAAAGAATGGAATAATAAAGGCTTACAATTGCCGGACGTATCTATAATTAATTCATATAGAAAGGAACAAGTCGTAACGCAATTAAAGAAGAACAGAGTCGATGCCATTTTGCTTTTTGACCCATTAAATATTAGGTACGCAACTGGCACATCAAATATGCTTTTGTGGAATACACATAACCCTTTTAGATCCTGCTTAATTTTTGATGACGGCCACTGTATTCTTTGGGATTACCAAGAAAGCACGCATTATTTAGAATCCAATTATCTGTACGTCGATGAAGTTAGAACTGGCGCATCCATGTTTTATTTTGCAAAAGGAGATAAAGTGAAGTCTGCCGCTGAAGATTTTTCTCATCAAGTAAGTCAATTCTTCGAAAAAAAAAGAAAAAACAATAAGAAATTGGCGATAGATAAAATAATGCTCGATGGGTTTAAAAGTCTAGAAAGTAGAGACTTTAAAATCGAAAATGGAGAAAAAATAATGGAGCATGCGCGATCGATAAAATCTGCCGAAGAGATAAAAGCTATGAGATGCTCTATTTCGGCGTGTGAAACCTCAATACATGTTATGGAGAAAGAAACAAAGCCAGGTATGACTGAAAATGATATCTGGTCAATTCTTCATTCGGAAAACATTAAAAGAGGTGGAGAGTGGATTGAAACTCGATTACTCTCGTCCGGTACCAAAACAAACCCCTGGTTTCAGGAATGTGGCTCTAGAATACTTCAGAATAATGAAATAGTGGCTTTTGATACTGATCTAGTTGGTTGTTACTCGATGTGCACTGATATTTCTAGAACATGGTGGATAGGAGACCAAGAGCCAACAAAGGAAATGAAACAAGATTATCAAATAGCATTGGAACATATCCAAAAGAATGCTGAACTTGTTGCTCCTGGTGTTCACTTTAACGATTTAACGTTCAAAGGACATCAACTTGATGATATGTATAAAAAACAACAATACAGTTGCAGGTTTCACGGTGTTGGGCTGTGCGACGAGTTTCCTCTAATAACATATCCAGAGGACTATGAAGAGGGTGCTTTTGATTATGTCCTTCAGCCAGGAATGACGTTATGTGTAGAGGCATTAATCAGCCGTGAAAACGGCGACTTTTCAATTAAGCTTGAAGATCAATTACTTGTAACAGATAGTGGATTTGAAAATCTTACCTCTTATCCATTCGATGAAAAGTTTCTAAATTAATCCTCTTTAAATTTTACCTTCTGTTAAAAACACAAGAGCAAACGAGTCCTTATTTATCTCGAAAATTTGGTTTTCTGTGGCATACATCAAGGCTGCAATGCCTGCACCCCCGGAAGGGCTAGTTGTTATTCCAAAATCATTTATAAATTTCAGTTTTTTCTCGACATAATCATCTTCCAAGTGCATGAAATAATTGGCTGTCTTTGAAAGCGAATAAAATGCCGACCAGGATGGCTCTTTGCAATCTAAACGCCCCATTGTTGACACTTGGCCTTCGGCAACACTTGGTTTTTCATTTTGCAAAGACACAAACAAGGTCTTTGCTTGACTAGGCTCAACAACAATTATCTGTGCATCTTGCCTTAAAAACTTTCGAAGGGATAAGGCAATGGCAGCCGCAAATCCACCAACTCCTGCCTGCAAAAAAACATGTGTTATTTGATTTAAATTATGTGATGATAATTGTTTGCGAACCTCTTCACCTATAATCATGTATCCTTCCATAACATCAACGCCCGACTGACAAGTTTCCCAAGTTGAGTCAGATAATAAAACATAATTATTCTTACGTGCATATTTTTCGGCCTCAATCATACTTACCTCGTAGGTATCCCCTTTAAACTTGACATCTGCCCCTATGTTTTCAAGCTGATCTGCAAAAGCTTTAGGTACGTTCTTTGAAATAAAAACAATCGCATTTGCACCAAATAATTTAGCTCCTACTGACATTGAAATACCATGGTTCCCGGCACTTGCTGTCACAAAAGTAACACCTCTCAACGTATTTCTTAAATTTTCTAATGAAATTTCGACTTTTCTGCCCAAGCGTGAATAAGCCATCTTTGCTATAGCATATGTTGCGCCTGTTGCTTTAAAGCTACCTAAGTTAAACCTTTTTCTTTCATCTTTTATAAGGACAGAGTTTAAACCTAAATTTTCTGCAAATGTCTTTTGGTCATAAAAGTCTGTTGGCATGTACTCTGGACAGAAATCTAAAAGCTTCAACAAAATATCTGTGCTGTCATTCAAATCTTTTACATTAGAGGGCTTCTTTAAACCAATAGGAAAAAAAGGATTAGATATATAGTTCACTTATTATTCTCTAAAAACTGCAAAAATATAGAGCCCAATTCATTTGGTTGCTCAACACATGGCAGGTGTCCAGCCTTTTTTAT